>NZ_JBCLNI010000027.1:0-48506 GCF_039062885.1 Blautia sp. 2227st1_G12_2227SCRN_220401
GAGTATCCTGATCCTGGAACGTGATAAGGAACTGGGCGGGATCCTGAATCAGTGTATCCATAATGGATTTGGCCTTCATACATTTCAGGAGGAGCTGACAGGACCGGAATATGCGGCACGTTTTATCCGGATGGTAAAAGAGCAGCAGATCGAGTACCGGCTGAACACCATGGTCATGGATATCAGCCAGGATAAGGTGATCACTGCCATGAGCCGCCAGGAGGGAATGTATCAGATCCGGGCAAAAGCTGTGATCCTTGCCATGGGCTGCAGAGAGAGACCGCGAGGCGCACTGAACATTCCGGGATATCGTCCGGCAGGCATTTATTCTGCAGGAACAGCACAGCGTCTTGTAAACATGGAAGGCTTTATGCCGGGAAAAAAGGTAGTGATCCTGGGATCCGGTGATATCGGACTGATCATGGCCAGACGTATGACTTTGGAAGGTGCGGAGGTTAAGGCTGTAGCAGAGCTGATGCCATATTCCGGAGGCCTGAAGCGAAATATCGTGCAGTGCTTGGATGACTTTGGTATCCCGTTGAAGCTTAGCCATACAGTGGTTGACATAAAAGGAAAAGAGCGTGTGGAAGGAATCACTCTTGCAGAGGTAGACGAAAACAGACGCCCGATTCCTGGTACAGAGGAATTTTTTGAATGCGATACGCTTCTTCTTTCTGTTGGTCTGATCCCGGAGAATGAGCTTTCCGGACAGGCAGGTGTGAAGCTGAGCAATGTGACTTCCGGACCGGTGGTAAACGAAAGTTTGGAGACAAATGTAGAAGGTATTTTTGCCTGCGGAAATGTTCTTCATGTTCACGATCTGGTGGATTTTGTTTCGGAGGAAGCCGGCAATGCAGGAAGAAATGCGGCTCTCTATATAAACAACAATGGAGAGGACAAAATACCGGAAGAGATAAAGATCACGCTTTCGCCCCAAAACGGAGTCCGCTATACAGTGCCGTCTGAGATCCGTACCGGTCATATGGCGGAGGAGCAGCTGGTCCGCTTCCGTGTGGGAAATGTATATAAAAATTGTTACATCCGTGCATATCTGGATGGAGAACGGATCTTTTCCAGAAAAAAACAGGTGGCAGCACCCGGAGAGATGGAACAGATCAAATTGAAAAAAGAGCAGCTTCTTTCCATTCTGGAAGGAAAACAGAAACAGGATAAACATGAACTTGTGATCCAGGTGGAGGAGTGATGAAAATGGAAAAAAGGAATCTTACTTGTATCGGATGTCCTATGGGATGCGCCCTTCTGGTGGAAATGGATGGAAAAGAGATCATTTCCGTCACAGGAAATACCTGTAAAAAAGGTGCGGAATATGCAGTGAAGGAAGTGACAGATCCGACCAGGATCGTGACAACGACCGTGCGTGTGAAGAATGGAAGCATGCCGGTGGTGTCAGTAAAGACAGCACAGGATATTCCGAAAGGAAAGATTTTTGACTGTGTGGAAACGCTGCGGGATGTATGTGTGGAAGCGCCGGTTCAGATCGGGGACGTGATCCTGGAGAATGTAGCAGGCACAGGCGTGGATATCGTGGCTACAGGAAATGTGAAGCAGATCATACAGTGATCTGCAAAGGATATATATGGCAATCTGTATGCTTATAATATGTCAGCCCTCCGGCAGACAAAGCGAATAAAATAAACCTGAAAAGGCTTTTTTATCGCTTTGTTTGTCATGAAATAAAATATACAAAATGCACAAAAAATATTAGTGCTTAAAAGAATGATTAATTAAAAAATAACAAAAAAATATATAAAAATCGATAAAAAATGTTGAAAATAAATAAACGCTATGATATAATCAGAAATATGAATTAGCAAAAATGCTCATAACGATGTAATGCATTGAATGGAGGATGATTAGAATGAAAGTATTTGGACATCGTGGTTTCAGCGGAGAATATCCGGAGAATACAATGCTGGCGTTTCAGAAGGCTGTGGAGGCTGGTTGCGAGGGGATCGAGCTTGATGTACAGCTGACCAAGGATCTGGTTCCGGTGATCATGCACGATGAGAAGGTTGACCGTACCACAGATGGAAACGGATATATCTATGATCTTACATATGCTGAGCTGTGTAAACTGGATTGCAGTTATCCGGATAAGTTTGCCGGAAAATTCGGCAGGCTTCAGATTCCGACTCTGAGAGAGTATTTGGAGTGGATGGCAGAGGAGGAAGATCTGATCACAAACATCGAGCTGAAGAACAGTGTTTATTATTATGGTGGTATGGAAGAGAAGGTCATTGATATGATCTGCGAATATGGTCTGGAGGATCGGATCATCCTTTCCTCTTTCAATAACGCATCCATTGTATTGTGCAGACAGAGTGATGAGACTATTGCAGGGGGCTTTCTGGTAGAGAAATACGTGGATAATGCAGGGGTTTATGCAAGAACCTGTGATGTGCAGTATTATCATCCGAATCTGGAATACCTGAAGGAAGAACATGTACGCAGCTGTTCCCAGAACGGGATCGGGGTGAATGTCTGGACTGTAAACGAGGAAGAGGATATGAGAAGGATGAAGAAATGGGGAGTAAACTCCATCATCACCAATTATCCGGACAGAGGAAGAGCAGTGGCAGACGAGAATTGAAACTGTAATGCAAAGACGCTTTCTGTAAGGTACATACAGGAGGCAGGCTAAATTTGAAATCTCCGGCAGGAGGGGGTCCTGCTGCAGATCTATATAAGCAAAATAAAAAAACTATAATAATGTATATGGAGGATTTTTACAATGGAGAAAGAAACAAGACCTTTTATTTCCTGGCAGCTTGCAGACGATTTTATGACTGCAGTATTTGAGAAAATGGGAGTTCCGACGGAGGATGCAAGACTTTGCGCTGATGTACTTCTGGAAAGTGACAGACGTGGAATCGAGAGCCATGGCTGCAACCGCTTTAAACCGATCTATATCGACCGTATCAAATCCGGAATCTTAAATCCTGTAACAAAGATCGATATTCTTAAAGAGACACCGACAACTGCAGTTCTTGATGCTAACGATGGTATGGGAATGGTAGCCAGCAAGAAGGCTATGGACATGTGTATCGAAAAAGCACATAAATACGGCATGGGTATGGTTGCAGTCCGTAACTCTTCCCATTATGGAATCGCAGGCTACTGGACAGGTCTCGCAGCAAAGGAGAATATGATCGGTATCAGCGGTACTAACGCAAGACCATCTGTTGCACCGACATTTGGTGTTGAGAATATGCTTGGAACCAACCCATTAACATTTAGTATGCCTACAGATGAGCCGTTCCCGTTTACACTGGACTGTGCAACATCTGTTATCCAGAATGGCAAGATCGAATACTACGCACGTATCAACCATGATACTCCTAAGGGTCTTGTTATTTCCAGAGAAGGAGAGGAGCTTACAGATAGTGCAGAGATCCTTAAGAAGATCAGAAGCCAGCAGGCAGCACTTGCTCCTCTCGGTGGATTTGGTGAGACAACCGGAGGATATAAGGGATACGGATACTCTACGGTTGTTGAGATCCTTTCCGCTGCTCTTCAGTCCGGTCTCTTCCTGAAAGCTCTGGATGGTAAGGATGAGGAAGGAAAGATCCGTCCATATCATCTTGGACATTTCTTTATTGCTATCGACACAGAGGCATTTATGGGTGCAGAGGCATTCAAGAAAACATGCGGTGATATCCTGAGAGACCTGAGAGGCTCCGAGAAGGCTCCTGGACAGGAACGTATCTACACAGCAGGCGAGAAGGAATATGATGTATGGATGTATCGTAAGGATAAGGGAGTTCCGGTGACAGAGGCAGTTCAGAAAGAGTTTATCGGACTTCGCGATGAATTCGGACTTACACAGTTCAAATTCCCGTTTGAGAAATAATGTATCTGCAGAAGGGAAGTCCATAGGGGCTTCCCTTCTTTTACCAGAGAAGAAGATTGTCTGAGAATTGTAATACAGCCGGAAATAAAACAGATATATTTGGCAAATGCGTCTGGTCTTTGAAGCAATAAACTGATACAATAAGAATAATATCTTCAAATAATGCGCGGAGATAAAATGATATTGTGTGAACATTGCGGAGGAAGAGAGAAGATGAACAAAGAATTTCTGGACGCGATCGAGGCGAACCCGATCATAGCGGCTGTAAAGGATGAGCAGGGGCTTCAGAACTGTTTGGGCAGGGAGGAGCTTACCGTGATCTTTATCCTGTATGGAGATATCCGTTCTATTGGGGGAATTGTGGAGCGGATCCACCAGGCGGGGAAGATCGCGATGGCACATATAGACCTGATCACAGGTTTAAGCTCAAAAGAGGTTTCTGTGGATTATATTTGTAAAAATATCCATGCAGATGGGATCATTTCAACAAAAGCATCCATGATCAACAGGGCGAAGAAGCTTGGAATGTATACAGTTCTGCGTTTTTTCCTTATTGATTCCATGGCGATCAAGAATATTGAGAATCTGGGAAATCAGCATGAGCAGCTGCCGGATGTGGTAGAGGTTCTGCCGGGGCTGATGCCGAAGATTCTTAAACAGATATGTAAAACAAGCAAGGTGCCTGTGATCGCAGGCGGTTTGATCTCCGATAAGGAGGATGTGATGGGAGCCCTGGGTGCGGGGGCAGCAGCGGTTTCCACTACAAATCAGAAGGTATGGGAATTATGAGGCTGCAGAGGCACTGAGCCGCAGCCAAGAAATGTATTGGAGGATTTTTATATGGCAAAATATGTTATGGCGCTGGATTCCGGAACGACCAGTAACCGCTGTATTCTTTTTGATGAAAGCGGAAGGATCCGCAGTGTGGCACAGAAGGAGTTTATCCAGCATTTTCCAAAACCGGGATGGGTAGAGCATGATGCAGGTGAGATCTGGTCCACACAGCTTTCTGTTGCCAGAGAGGCTATGAACCAGATTGAGGCAACGGCAGAGGATATTGCAGCGATCGGTATCACCAATCAGAGAGAGACCACCATTGTCTGGGATAAGAATACGGGACAGCCGGTTTATCATGCCATCGTATGGCAGTGCAGGAGAACCTCAGAATACTGCGACAGCCTGAAAGCAAAGGGACTGGAAGAAAAATTCCGTCAGAAAACAGGACTTGTTATTGATGCGTATTTTTCTGCCACCAAGGTAAAATGGATCCTGGATAATGTGGAGGGTGCCCGCGAAAGAGCAGAGAAGGGTGAGCTTCTGTTTGGTACCGTGGAGACCTGGCTGATCTGGAAGCTGACCAAGGGAGCTGTTCATGTAACAGATTATTCCAATGCGTCCAGAACCATGATGTTCAACATCAATACACTGGAGTGGGATGATGAGATCCTGGAGGAGCTTGATATTCCGAAATGCATGCTCCCGCAGGTAAAAGAGTCCAGTGAGATTTATGGTGAGACAGATCCGTCCTTTTTCGGTGGAAGGATCCCGGTAGCCGGTGCTGCCGGGGACCAGCAGGCGGCGCTGTTCGGACAGGCCTGCTTTGAGAAAGGTGAAACCAAGAATACATATGGAACCGGTGGCTTTCTTCTGATGAATGCAGGAGATAAACCGGTATTTTCCAATAACGGGCTGGTTACAACCATCGGATGGGGACTTAACGGAGAGATCACTTATGTTCTGGAGGGATCCGTATTTGTGGCTGGTGCTGCGATCCAGTGGCTTCGTGATGAGCTTCATCTGGTGGATTCCGCATCGGATACCGAGTATTTTGCGGGAAAGGTACCGGATGCAAACGGCTGCTACGTCGTGCCTGCATTTACAGGACTTGGAGCTCCTTACTGGGATCAGTATGCCCGTGGCACGATCGTGGGATTGACCCGTGGTGTAAATAAGTATCATATTGTGCGTGCGACTTTGGAATCACTTGCATATCAGGTCAATGATGTGCTGGAGGTTATGAAGGAAGATGCAGGAAGTGACCTTGCAGTTCTTCGTGTAGACGGCGGAGCAAGTGCAAACAATCTTCTCCTGCAGATCCAGGCCAATATCAGTAATGTGGCTGTAGAACGTCCGGAATGTATTGAGACAACTGCTCTTGGTGCCGCATATCTTGCAGGTCTTGCTGTGGGATTCTGGGAAAGCAAGGAGGCAGTACTGGAAAGCCGTGATGTGGAACGTATTTTCCGCACGGAGATCGATGATGAGAAGCGAAATGCCATGGTAAAAGGCTGGAGAGCTGCAGTAGGCTGCTCCAGAGACTGGATCAAAAAGATCCAGTAAAAGATAAAAAAGAAAAGTCATGCAGCGGGACCGGATGAAAATGTCCTGTGCATGGCTTTTTTGCGTTTCCGGAATGTCACAGACAGACCGGCATATAAGCGATCGCGGAACAGATCCGCCGGAGCTTACAGAGTGGTCAGATCGATCCTGTAATCGTCGGAACCCGTTCCGTCAGCAGTGTAGTAAGCTGCTCTTTCTTCTGCATTTACATAGATGTGGAGCTCTTTGCCTTTCAGGCCCTTTGCTTCTGCATCTTTCTTAACAGCTGCCTCAAGGTCGGCAACTGTGATGGATGTCTCAAAAATTTCAAGTGTGATGCCGCTGATCTTATGATTTTTTACAGTGTTCTTAACTTCTTCTACTACTTCTGGTGCCTTGGCTGCTACAGTCTCTGTTGCCTTTTTGACTGCTTTAACGGTTTTTTCAGCTGCAGGTGTTTTTTCAATCTTTTCTACAGTTGATTTCACGGTAGCTTTGGCCTTGGTGGTTGCGCTCTTCAGGTTGCTTGTTCTGCTGTTTCTTCTTTTTTCCATAATGGAACACTCCCTTCCACATATTTCGCTGACAGAACGGATCTGCCGGAATATGTACCTGTTTACAGTAGCATGAATCCGGTGGAAAGTCAAATTTTTGCTTGGGTGTTGCATTTCCGGCAGTTGTCGTATAAACTGGATTACAGAGAAAATCAGACAGGGGTACAGAGATTGAAGAATATTCAGGAAGATATTAAAACAGGAAAATTTAAGCAGGCATATCTCCTTTACGGTGAGGAAGCCTATCTGAAACAACAATATAAAAGAAATCTGGTGAAGGCTCTGAACCCGGACGATGATACCATGAATTTTACCAGATATGAGGGGAAGGGGATCGATGTCCGGGAGCTTTTGAGTCTTTGTGATACCATGCCCTTTTTTGCAGAGCGAAGAGTAGTCCTTCTTGAGGATACGGGATTCTTTAAGAACAAATGCGAGGAACTGGCAGATTATATGAAAGCTCTGCCTGATTATCTGTATCTAGTGTTCTGCGAGTCTGAAGTAGATAAAAGAAGCCGTATGTACAAGGCGGTAAAAGCCTGCGGCAGCATCGGGGAATTTAAACAGCAGGATGAAAAGACTCTTATGCGGTGGGCAGCAGGGATCCTTGGAAAAAATGGCCGCAGGATCACCCAGAGAGATGTGGAGCTTCTGCTGACCATGACGGGAACAGATATGGGAAATATAAGGATGGAGCTGGAAAAGCTGATCTCCTATACGGTCGGAAGAGATGTTGTGACGGCTGCAGATATCCAGGCTGTCTGTACCACGCAGACAACCAATAAGATCTTTGATATGGTGCGTGCGGTGACGGAGAAGAACCAGAAGCGGGCCCTGGATCTGTACTATGACCTTCTGACCCTTCGGGAACCGCCGATGCGGATATTGTTTCTTTTGGCGAAACAGTTTCGTCAGATCTGCCTGACCAAGAAAATGTCACAGGAGGGTCTTTCTCAGACCGAGATCGCTTCCAAACTGGGAGTACCCTCTTTTGTTGTGCGGAATCTGGCATCCTGTGCCAGATCCTACACTGTGGAAGAGCTGGAGAATGCTGTGCGGGATTTTGTGGATGCGGAAGAGGCGGTAAAGACAGGTACACTTGGAGATGTGCTCAGCGTGGAGCTTCTGATCGTGAAGTATAGCTCGGCGAGAGCAGTGAGAGCCTGAGTTTTACGGAGACGGGTTCTGCCACAGGGTCGCTCCGTTGTCCCTGAGCCATTTTTCGCAGGCTTTATACTCTGGCATCACAGATGCCACCACTGCATAAAAGGCAGGGGAATGATTCATTTCTTTTCTGTGGGAAAGTTCGTGTACTACAACATAATCCAGGACTTTTTCCGGGGCGAAGATCAGCCGCCAGTTGAAATTCAGGTTTCCTTCGCTGGTGCAGCTTCCCCAGCGGGTTTTTTGTTCCCGGATCGTGATACGGCCGTAGGTTACGCCCATTTTTCTGGCGTAGGCTGCGGTTTTTCTTTTGAATATTTTTCTGGCGGATTCCATATAATAACTGCGGCGGAATTCCGAAAGAGGCGGGTTTTCAGCCTGGGGCTGTGCCGGCCTGGAGGCAGAGTGGGAGAGGTGCTTCAGGATCCAGCTTTCTTTCTGGGAGAGAAAACGCTGGATGGTGGAATCTGGCATTGTGTGCGGAGCACGGACAGTCACCTGACCGGAAACGCTGACCTGGATCGCCAGGGTTTTCCGGCTACTGCGGATAATGCGGTAGGGAAAGGGATGAGATATCATAAAAAAACTCCTTTTGGTCAATACAGAAAGCTATATACAAAACAGAAATCTATATACAAAAAAGACAGTCGCTGACGGTTCGACTGTCTTTCCTTTTACTTATAAGCTTATAACTAAAATATTCCGTGGTCTATTACGCAATGCTGTTGACAGCTTTGGAAAGACGGGAAATTTTTCTGGCGCAGTTATTTTTGTGATAAACGCCCTTGGATGTAGCTTTGCTGATTGTGGAGATTGCATCCTTAAGAGCAACCTCTGCAGCTGCCTTATCCTTATTCTCAACTGCTGTCTCAACTTTCTTGATGGAAGTCTTAACTGCAGAACGGATTGCTTTGTTTCTTGCAGCCTTAGTGCTGTTAACTAAGATTCTCTTCTTTGCGGATTTAATGTTAGCCAATTCGTACACCTCCGATTCCTTAAAAATATAATATTAAATTACATTCACAGGAACAGACACGGGCGCTCCTATGAAACATGCTTATATATATTATTATACGTGCACAGGAATGTCAAGATGTTTTTCGCAAAAATTCAAAAAAAATATGCAAAAACTACCAGATGCTGTGGGAAAAAGGTAAAAAGATACATATTTATGGCAAAAGGGGAAATAGTAAAAGGGAAAACACCGGAAAAGCTGCAGGCAGCAGCGAAAAAGTCTTTGCAATCTTACAGAAAAAGAGGATGAGAGTATGGCTGGAAGGAGCAGAATCAGAACAGACCTGGCGCTGGAAGCAACGGAACGCTTTCAGGCGGAAAACGTAGAAGTACGTGGAGTAGAGATCAGGGAAAGATACGACGAGGAAAAGGATGTTCGGACTACCGTAGTGCGGATCACAACGGAAAACGGAGCCAGGACCATGGGAAAACCACAGGGAACCTATATTACCATTGAGGCACCGGATCTTTCCGTTCCGGATGAGGATTATCACAGGGAGATCTCGGAAGAAGTGGCACATCATTTGAGGGAGCTGATCGATCTCGGACGGCAGCAGTCGATCCTGGTGGTAGGCCTTGGAAATCAGGAGATCACTGCGGATTCCCTTGGCCCCCGTGCAGTTTCCAATCTTCATATGACAAGGCATGTGATCCGGGAATATGGGCTGAAGAGCAATGAACATATGAAAATGCATCAGATCAGCGGGATCGTTCCGGGTGTGATGGCACAGACCGGAATGGAAACCCTGGAAATTGTTCGGGGTGTTGTTTCGGAGACAAAGCCGGATTTGGTGATCGCCGTAGATGCGCTGGCGGCCAGAAGTACGACAAGACTTAACCGGACGATCCAGATCACGGATACCGGGATCAGTCCGGGCTCCGGCGTGGGGAATCACAGGGAAGGCCTGAATGAAGAAAATCTTTCGGTCCGTGTGATCGGGATCGGTGTTCCGACTGTGGTGGATGCGGCTACTATTGTCCATGATTCCATGGCAGAGCTTCTGGAGGCGCTGGAGGAAGATGAGCAGAAGGAGTTTCTGGAAGAAATGATCTCACCGAAGCTTTACACCATGTTTGTAACACCAAAGGATGTGGATGAAACGGTACGATATTTAAGCTTTACCATTTCCGAGGGACTGAATCTGGCTTTTTCCGATAGTCTAATCGAAGAGGACAGGTCATAAAATACCATAAGAGGTGATCGTTGGTGACGAATATCCAGAGGGCTTTCTGCGTGGTTTTGAGCCTGATCTTCCTGGGTGTGGTGGCTGTCCTTCCGGGAGATTTTTTCAGGCATGGTGAGATCTACAGACAGCTGCCGCTGTATTGCTTTCTGGAAAAGAAAGCTCTGCAGAAGGAAAATGGCAGAGACCGGGAAACAGAGATGCTTTTGCAGAAAAAAAACGCAGAGCATCTGGGTGAAGAAGTGGAAGCAGAGAACCGAAAAGAGCAGGAGACGCTGCTGATGGCCGAGGCGGAAGAGGCGGAGAAGAAAGAAGCCCTTCAGAAGAAGGAAGAGCTTCAAAAGAAAAAAGAAATTCAAAAGAAAGAAGCGGAAGATACAGAGAAAAAATCTCCTGACGGCAAAAAAAATGAAAAGGAGACTGTTAAGGGAAATACAGAACAGGAAGTTGCTGAGCCAGAAATTACAGAGCCGGGAGGTTCAGAACAGGAAGCTACGGAGCCGGGGGACACAGAACCGGAGACTCCTCCGTCAGAGGAGAACCGATCCGGTGAAAATACTGCGAAGGAACAGGAGACTGTGACACTGCCACATCCGCAGATTGACTTGTCTCAGGCGAAACTGGCAGATTTTGACTATGTGATGAATCAGTTTTTTATATTGGATTCCAATACGGAAACGAATGCGCAGCAGATCAGTGCGCCCCGTTTTCTGAAGGAGGATCTGTCCGTTAAAAAGGATTCATCGGTACCCCAGATCCTGATCTATCATACCCATTCCCAGGAGGCTTTTGCAGATTCAAGAGAAGGACAGACTGAGGACACCATCGTAGGAGTGGGAGATCATCTTACTGAACTTCTGGAAAAAACATATGGATACCAGGTCATTCATATAACAGATGCCTTTGATATGATGGGAGGAACACTGGACAGGAGCAAGGCTTATGATTATGCCAGGGCCTCCATAGAAAAAGTGCTGGAAGAAAACCCCACCATTGAAGTTGTGATCGACCTTCACAGAGATGGTGTGCCGGATGACCGGCATCTGGTAACTCAGGTGAATGGAAAACCTACTGCTCAGCTGCTTTTTTATAATGGATTAAGCTATACAGTCAGTCAGGGGGCAGTGAGTTATCTGCCCAATCCTTACATAGAAGAGAATCTGGCATTTTCCTTTCAGCTGGAATATCAGGCGGCACAGTATTACCCCGATCTTTACCGGGGAATCTATCTGGCAGGTCTTCGCTATAATCTGCATCTTAAGCCACGTGCGCTGCTTCTGGAGGCCGGAGCGCAGACAAATACCGTGGAGGAAGTCCGAAATGCCATGGAACCTTTTGCAGATATCTTAAACAGAGTTCTGAAAGGCAGTGACAAAGAAGACTGAAATATGGTATGATAAAGAGCAGTATGGAAAAATATGCGTTCTGAACGCTTTATACGAGAGAAATTTAAGGAGGACTTCCTGAATGATAGACCAGAGTAAAATTCGGAATTTTTGTATCATTGCACATATCGACCATGGCAAGTCAACACTTGCGGACCGTATCATCGAGATGACGGGACTTCTTACCGAGAGGGAAATGCAGGCCCAGGTTCTGGATAACATGGACCTTGAGAGAGAACGAGGGATCACCATCAAATCCCAGGCGGTTCGTATTGTATACAAAGCCAAGGACGGAAATGAATATATTTTTAACCTGATCGATACCCCGGGACATGTAGACTTTAACTATGAGGTTTCACGAAGCCTTGCTGCCTGTGACGGAGCGATCCTTGTTGTGGATGCAGCACAGGGAATCGAAGCTCAGACACTTGCCAATGTATATATGGCACTGGACCATGATCTGGATGTGGTTCCGGTGATCAACAAGATCGACCTTCCAAGTGCGGATCCGGAGCGTGTTATCAATGAGATCGAGGATGTGATCGGAATTGAGGCGCAGGATGCACCGCAGATCTCCGCAAAAACAGGACTGAATGTAGACCAGGTCCTGGAGCAGATCGTCAATAAGGTCCCGGCGCCGTCGGGGGATGTGGATGCACCGCTGAAGGCTCTGATCTTTGACTCTGTTTATGACCCTTATAAGGGCGTTATCGTATTTTGCAGAGTGAAGGACGGACGTGTGAAAAAGGGCACGAGGATCCATATGATGGCGACCGGATTTACCACGGAGGTTGTGGAGGTTGGATATTTTGGAGCGGGTCAGTTTATCCCATGTGACGAGCTGACAGCAGGCATGGTCGGATATATCACAGCCAGCATCAAGAATGTCCGTGATACCCGCGTGGGTGATACGGTAACGGATGCGGACAACCCCTGTACAGAGGCGCTTCCGGGGTATAAGAAGGTAAACCCTATGGTTTATTGTGGCCTTTATCCGGCAGATGGTGCCAAGTACGGCGATCTCCGTGACGCACTGGAGAAGCTTCAGCTCAACGATGCTTCCCTTTATTATGAACCGGAGACATCGGTCGCTCTTGGATTTGGTTTCCGCTGCGGCTTCCTGGGACTTCTTCATCTTGAGATCATTCAGGAGCGTCTGGAGAGAGAGTATAACCTGGATCTTGTAACTACAGCACCGAGTGTTATCTATAAGGTCTATAAAACCAATGGTGAGATCATCGAGCTGACCAATCCCACCAACCTTCCGGATCCTTCAGAGATCGAATACATGGAAGAGCCCATGGTGAAGGCAGAGATCATGGTAACCACAGAGTTCATTGGTGCGATCATGGATCTCTGCCAGGAGAGACGCGGCCAGTATGAAGGCATGGAATATATGGAAGAAACCCGTGCACTCCTGAAATACAGACTGCCGCTGAACGAGATCATCTATGATTTCTTTGATGCACTGAAATCACGTTCCAGAGGTTATGCATCTCTGGATTACGAATTGGACGGATATGAGAGAAGTGAGCTTGTGAAGCTGGATATCCTTGTGAATAAAGAAGAAGTGGATGCTCTTTCCTTTATCGTGCATGCAGATACTGCTTACGAGCGCGGAAGAAAGATGTGTGAGAAGCTGAAAGACGAGATCCCGAGACAGCTCTTTGAGATCCCGATCCAGGCAGCTATCGGAAGCAAGGTCATTGCCAGAGAGACGGTAAGAGCCATGCGTAAAGACGTACTTGCCAAGTGTTACGGTGGAGATATCTCCCGTAAGAAGAAGCTTCTGGAAAAACAGAAGGAAGGTAAGAAACGTATGCGTCAGGTAGGTAACGTGGAGATCCCGCAGAAGGCATTTATGAGTGTCCTGAAGCTGGATGATAAATAGGAGATGACTTTTTGAAAAAAAATATAAAAAAACTGTTTCTGGCAGCAGGACTTCTGGCTATAACAGGAGCTCTGCTTACCGGATGTGGTTCAAAGAAGAAAAATGCAGAAGAGGAAAGTGTGATCAAAATCAGTACAGCGCCGGAACCGACTGCCACTCCTGATCCGAAAACCGTAGATCCGGATGCAGTGACGAGCAATGGAAATCTGACAATGGTCAATGAGTACCTGGCAGAAAACGGCAGTGAGGCATTGGGGATCGATGGCGTGACACCGACACCGGCTGCTTCGGATGGAAGCACGGATAATGCGGATAGTGCCGGTGAAGATACAAGCTCCGATGAGGATAATGATACATCAGGTAGTGGTGGAGAGGAAGGAGCCATGGATGGAGAATGAGGCGAAAAAACCGCTGGAGCTCTATATCCATATTCCGTTTTGTGTAAAAAAATGCGATTACTGTGATTTCCTTTCCGGACCTGCCGGAAAAGAGAGGCAGCGTGAATATTTCCAGGCTCTGGAAAGGGAGATCGCTGCTGTTCCGGATTTTTCGGACAGGGAGATCACCACAGTTTTTATCGGCGGAGGAACACCTTCCGTGCCGGATCCGTCTCTTGTTGGAGAGATGCTGGATCAGATCAGAAATAAGTTTTTTGTGGCCCCGGATGCTGAGATCACCATCGAAGCAAATCCGGGGACTTTATATAAAGAAAAACTTCAAATATATCTGGAACACGGAATCAACCGACTAAGTCTGGGACTTCAGTCCCCGCAGAATCGGGAATTAAAGATCCTTGGAAGGATCCATACGTGGGAAGAGTTTCAGGAGAGCTTTTTTATGGCAAGGGATGCAGGCTTTTCCAACATCAATATTGATCTGATGAGTGCCATTCCGGAACAGACCTATGCTGACTGGGAAAAAAATCTCCGCACGGTGGCAGGGCTTTCGCCGGAACATATTTCCGCCTACAGTCTGATCATTGAGGAAGGCACTCCTTTCGGGGAGAGAAAGCTGAAATTGCCGGATGAGGATACGGAGTACCGTATGTATGAGAATACGGCAGGGATCCTGGAGGAATATGGGTTTCATCAGTACGAGATCTCCAATTATGCGAAAGGCGGACGGGAATGCCGTCATAATAAGGGATACTGGCAGAGGATCGATTATCTGGGACTGGGACTTGGGGCGTCTTCACTTCTGGAGCATATGCGTTTTTCCAATACTGCGGATATGAAGGAATATATTGGAAACAGTGCGTTTCCGGATAAGATCCGCCAGAATATGGAAAGCCTTACAGAGGCAGATGAGATGGCTGAGTTTATGTTTCTGGGGCTTCGGATGACAGAGGGCGTTTCAATGGAAGCGTTTGCGGAATATTTCGGAAAAAATATGGAAAACGTTTACGGAGAGGTCCTGAAAAAACATCTGGAGATCGGAATGCTGGAACAAAAAGGAGACAGGATATATCTTTCGAGAAAGGGAATCCATGTGAGCAATGGAGTGATGGCGGATTTTCTGCTGTAGAAAAATTTGTCGATTTTTTCACCTTGACGAACGGATGTTCTGACGGTATACTGATAAAAAATCAGAAGTTTTACAGCGGAATAAGAGAGGTAGATTCTGCTGTTGAGAAGAATACCGGAGTATTTTTTATGACCGGACAGAGTAGGAGGCTTTCATGTCAGCAGAAGCAAACGATAAGAAGCGTTTTATTAGGATACGCGGAGCCAATGAGAATAATCTTAAGAATCTTAGCGTCGATATTCCCAGAGACCAGTTTGTGGTACTTACCGGACTCAGTGGCTCCGGTAAGTCATCTCTTGCATTTGATACCATTTATGCAGAGGGACAGAGACGTTATATGGAGTCACTTTCTTCCTATGCGAGGCAGTTCCTGGGACAGATGGAGAAACCGGATGTGGAGAGTATCGAGGGCCTTCCGCCGGCAATCTCCATTGATCAGAAGTCAACGAACCGGAATCCCCGTTCTACAGTGGGTACGGTAACGGAGATCTACGATTATTTCCGACTTCTGTATGCCCGTGTGGGAATCCCGCACTGTCCCAAATGTGGAAGGGAAATCCGCAAACAGACGGTAGATCAGATGGTGGATCAGATCATGACGCTTCCGGAACGCCAGAAGATCCAGCTTCTTGCACCGGTAGTGCGGGGCCGCAAGGGAACCCATGTTAAACTTCTGGATCAGGCCAGAAGAAGCGGATATGTGAGAGTGCAGATTGACGGAAATCTCTATGAGCTTTCTGAGGAGATCAAGCTGGATAAGAATATCAAACATAACATTGAGATCGTTGTGGATCGACTTATTGTGAAACCGGGAATAGAGAAGCGTCTTTCCGATTCTATTGAAACCGTGCTGGATCTGGCGGATGGTCTGCTGGTAGTAGACACTATGGACGGGAAGCTTCTGAATTTCAGTCAGAGTTTTTCCTGTCCGGATTGCGGCATCAGCATTGATGAGATCGAACCCAGGAGCTTTTCCTTTAATAATCCATTTGGTGCCTGCCCGCAGTGTCTGGGTCTTGGATATAAGATGGAATTTGATATCGATCTGATGATTCCGGATAAGAAACGGAGTATCAATGAAGGGGCTATCGCTGTTCTCGGATGGCAGTCCTGTACTACGCAGGGAAGTTTTTCCAGAGCAATCCTGGATGCCCTGGCAAGGGAATATGAATTTTCTCTGGATACACCTTTCTGCGAGTATCCGAAGAAGGTACAGGATATCCTCATCCATGGTACCGGCGGTCATTCTGTGAAGGTTTATTATAAAGGACAGCGGGGAGAGGGCGTTTACGATGTGGCGTTCCCGGGACTGATTCGCAATGTGGAGCAGAGATACCGTGAAACCGGTTCCGAGGCCATGAAGCAGGAATACGAGAGCTTTATGCGGATTACTCCGTGCACCACATGTAAGGGACAGAGGCTGAAGAAGGAGTCACTGGCAGTGACCGTGGCGGATAAGAATATTTATGAAGTGACCAATATGCCGGTACAGAAGCTGCAGGGCTTTTTCCGCGATCTGAAGCTTTCAAAGCAGCAGGAGCTTATTGGAAGACAGATCCTGAAGGAAATCCGCGCCAGGGTTGGATTTCTGGCAGAGGTTGGCCTGGAGTATCTTTCACTTGGAAGAGCTACCGGAACCCTTTCCGGCGGAGAAGCTCAGAGGATCCGTCTTGCCACACAGATCGGATCCGGGCTTGTGGGGGTTGCATATATCCTGGATGAGCCGAGTATCGGGCTTCACCAGAGAGATAATGACAAGCTTCTGGGGGCACTGATGCGTCTCCGTGATCTTGGCAACAGTCTGATCGTGGTGGAGCATGATGAAGATACCATGCGTGCTGCAGACTGTGTCATCGATATCGGCCCCGGAGCCGGAGAACATGGCGGACAACTGGTCGCAATGGGGACAGCTGAGGATCTGATGAAAAATGAGGAGTCTGTGACAGGAGCTTATTTAAGCGGAAGGCTGAAGATCCCGGTACCGGAAGTGAGGAAGGAACCAACCGGATTTCTTCATATAAAGGGTGCGGCAGAGAACAACCTGAAGCATATCGACGTAGATATTCCTCTGGGAGTGATGACCTGTATCACAGGTGTTTCCGGCTCCGGTAAGAGTTCTCTGATCAATGAAATCTTGTACAAGAGACTTTCCAGAGACCTGAACCGTGCCAGAGTGATCCCCGGGAAACATGATGACATCCTGGGTATCGATCAGCTGGATAAGGTGATCAATATCGACCAGTCCCCAATCGGAAGAACTCCCCGTTCCAATCCTGCCACATATACCGGAGTTTTTGACCAGATCCGTGATCTTTTTGCAGCCACCGCAGATGCCAAGGCAAAGGGCTACAAGAAAGGCCGTTTCAGTTTTAATGTCAAGGGCGGACGGTGCGAGGCCTGCAGCGGTGACGGAATCATCAAGATCGAGATGCATTTTCTTCCGGATGTATATGTGCCTTGCGAAGTCTGCAAGGGCAAACGTTACAATCGTGAGACTCTGGAAGTGAAGTATAAGGGCAAGAGTATTTATGATGTATTGAATATGACTGTGGAAGAAGCACTGACATTTTTTGAGAATGTACCGTCGATCAGGAGAAAGATCGAGACCTTGTATGATGTAGGGCTTTCCTATATCCGTCTGGGTCAGCCCTCCACCACTCTTTCCGGAGGAGAAGCACAGCGTATCAAGCTTGCCACAGAACTCAGCAAGCGCAGTACCGGAAAGACGATCTATATCCTGGATGAGCCTACCACAGGACTGCACTTTGCGGATGTCCACAAGCTGATCGAGATCCTGCGCCGTCTGTCTGAAGGAGGAAACACCGTTGTGGTCATTGAGCACAATCTGGATGTGATCAAGACGGCGGATCATATTATTGATATCGGACCGGAAGGCGGTGACAGAGGCGGAACGGTAATTGCCAGAGGAACTCCGGAGGAAGTAGCAGAGAATCCGGTTTCCTACACCGGTAAATATGTGAAAAAATATCTGGAACAGAAATAACCGGTAAAAGTTCTTTTCAATTTCTGTGGTTTTGTATATAATGAAGTGCGGGAACGTTCCGGCACAGACCGGAACAGAATAAGTCAGAAATGCGTCAGCATACAGAATGCGTATGACGCAGGCGGGAGGATTTATGCCGGCAAAGGATATTGGAATCGATCTGGGAACCAGAAACAGTCTGGTGTTTTCCACAGGCAAGGGAATCGTTTTAAGAGAGCCCTCTGTGGTTGTTTATGATAAAGATACAGAGAAGATCAGAGCAATCGGTGAGGAAGCCAGACAGATGGCAAGCCATCTGACTTCCAATATGGAAGTGATCTGGCCAATCCGAAGAGGTGTGATCGTAGATTATAATGTAATGGAAAAGATGCTGAAATATTTTATTTCACAGGCTATGGGACGGAGAGCGTTCCGGAAGCCGAGAGTCAGCATCAGTGTTCCGAGCGGGATCACGGAGATTGAGCGTAAAGCAATTGAGGAAGCTGCCTATCAGTCAGGAGCCAGGGAAGTTTTTCTTGTGGACGAGCCTATCGCTGCTGCTATCGGGGCAGGTGTAGACATTACCAAGCCATTTGGCAATCTGATCGTGGACATCGGTGCAGGGACCACGGATGTTGCGGTCGTATCCGTAGGAGGTGTGGTTGTTTCCGCTTCTGTGAAGGTTGCAGGAGATAATTTTGATCATGCGATCATGAATTATGTACGTGAGAAGCACAGCCTCTTTATCGGGGAGGATGCAGCGGAGAATATAAAGATCAAGATCGGAACAGCCAGTGAAGAAGCGGATCTTCGCACGATGGAGGTCAAGGGCAGAAATATCATCACAGGACTTCCGAAGGTGGCAACACTGACTTCTGAGGAGATCCGGACCGCTTTGCGGGAAACGACCGGACAGATCGTAGAGACAGTCCATGGCGTTCTTGAGAAAACACCGCCGGAGCTGGCGGCAGATATCATGGACCGAGGAATCGTTCTTACAGGCGGAGGTGCCATGCTGCATGGAATGGATGCATTGATCGAGCAGAAAACAGGAGTCAGCACATTGACGGTGCAGGATGCAATGCTTGTAGTGGCTGCCGGAACAGGAAAATATGCGGAAATCATGTCAAGGATGTAAACCGTTATGAGGCGTCCGGACGGCACAGGGTCAGAGAAGAGACTGCCGAAGGAAACTCATACAGATAAGGCGCTGCAGCTGCAGTGCCTTTTGCTGTTATCAGAGGTTTACAGATGGAGAAAAAGATGAGTGAGACAGTTACAGGATATATAGATCATGTGATCTTCCGAAATGAAGATAATGGATATACGGTCATGGTACTGAAAGGGATGGAAGAGGAACGGGAACTGACCTGTGTGGGGACATTTCCTGCGATCACCCAGGGGGCTGCCATTGAAGCTTCCGGAAATTATACAACACATCCGGTGTATGGTAAACAGTTTCAGATATCCTCCTACGTAGAAAAAATGCCGGAGGATGCACTGGCCATGGAACGCTATCTGGGTTCCGGCGCGATCAAGGGGATCGGTGCGGCACTGGCAGCCAGGATCGTACGTCGTTTCGGCGATGATACCATGCGTATTGTGGAGGAAGAACCGGAGCGGCTGGCTGAGATCAAGGGAATCAGCGAAAAAAAGGCCATGGAGATCGCAGAACAGATGACGGAGAAAGCAGATATGCGCCGCGCTATGATCTTTCTCCAGAAATACGGGATATCACTGAATCTCGGCGCAAAGATCTATCAGAAATACGGACAGACTGTGTATGGAGTCCTGCAGGAGAATCCGTATCGCCTTGCAGAGGATATCAGTGGTGTGGGATTTCGTATCGCAGATGAGATCGCTTCCCGGATCGGGATCCATACAGATTCAGATTACAGGATAAGAAGCGGAATGTTGTATACTCTTCTGCAGGCTTCAGGAGAAGGCCATATCTATCTTCCGAAGGAGGAGCTTTTTTCCAGGGCATCCGGACTTCTGGGCGTAGATCCCTCCTACATGGAAAAACATCTCATGGATATGGTAGTAGACCGGAAATTGATCCTGAAAGAAACAGAAGACGGTGCAGTTGTCTATCCCACACGATATTATTATCTTGAGCTGAATTCAGCCAGAATGCTCTGTGAGCTGAACATCCTCTGCCCGGAAGATGAGGAGATGATGGAGAAACGGATCAACAGGATCGAAAAGGAGACAGGAACCCGGTTAGATGAAATGCAGAAACAGGCAGTGGCGGCAGCTGCCAGTCATGGTCTGTTCATTCTGACCGGCGGGCCGGGAACCGGAAAGACTACAACGATCAATGCGATTATCCGTTATTTTGAAGAGGAAGGCGCTGAGCTGCGGCTTGCAGCTCCCACCGGCCGTGCAGCCAAGCGAATGACAGAGGCTACCGGATACGAGGCTCAGACGATCCACAGACTTCTGGAGCTGAATGGAATGCCGGAGGAAGAGCAGGAAGGCCGTGCAGTTCATTTTGACAGGAATTCGGAGAATCCGCTGGAAGCGGATGTGATCATCATTGATGAGATGTCCATGGTAGATATCGCACTGATGCATTCATTGCTTCTTGCAGTGACTGCAGGGACCAGACTGATCCTGGTAGGTGATGAAAATCAGCTTCCCAGTGTAGGCCCGGGAAATGTTCTGAGGGATATTATCCGCAGCGGCTGTTTTCCGGTAGTAGAGTTGAAAAAGATTTTCCGCCAGGCATCCGAAAGTGATATTGTGGTGAATGCCCATAAGATCAACCGGGGCGAGCAGGTGACCATCAATAACAAGAGCCGGGATTTCTTTTTTCTGAAAAGATATGATGCGGATATCATTATCCGTGTGGTGATCGCGCTGATCCAGGAGAAGCTTCCGCGTTATGTAGATGCAAAGCCCTATGAGATCCAGGTGCTCACGCCTATGCGTAAGGGACTTTTAGGTGTGGAGCGGCTGAACCAGATCCTTCAGAGATATCTGAACCCGCCGGATGAAAAGAAAAAGGAGAAAGAGATCGGACAGCGTCTTTTCCGTGAAGGGGATAAGGTGATGCAGGTGAAGAACAATTACCAGCTGGAGTGGGAAATCCTTGGACGATACAAGATTCCTGTGGATAAAGGTGTGGGCGTGTTTAACGGAGATACCGGTATTATGACGGAGATCAATGAATTTGCGGAAACGGCTACCGTGGAATTTGAGGATGGCAGACAGGCAGAATATTCCTTCAAACAGCTTGAGGAACTGGAACTTGCCTATGCAGTGACCATACATAAGTCCCAGGGCTCAGAATATCCGGCAGTGATCCTTCCGATCCTTTCCGGACCAAGGATGCTGATGAATCGGAATCTTCTGTATACAGCAGTGACCAGAGCCAGAAAATGTGTTACCGTAGTAGGCAGCGAGACCACTTTTGCGGAGATGATCCGTAATGAAAAACAGCAGCAGAGATACAGCTCTCTGGACAGACGGATCCGGGAGCTGGATGAATCTGAACAGAAAGAGAGCGCCATCGGGGAGAAAGGACTTTCTTGAAAAAAACAGCAGATTTTTTACTGGACATGCTTTACCCGAAAAAATGCCCGCTGTGTCATCAGATACTGAAAGAAAAAGACCGGCTGATCTGCCCGGAGTGTTCCGGAAAGGTCAGGCCTATATCCGGTCCCAGGTGTATGAAATGCGGAAGACCGGTAAAAATGGAAGAGGAATACTGTGAAGACTGCCGCAAGGGTGCCCATCATTTTACGGAGGGCAGAAGTATTTTCTGGTACGGAGAGGTCTGGAGACAGTCTCTGGTACGATTTAAGTATTACGGATGTCGGGAATATGGGGATTTTTATGCAAAGGCAATGAGCGTCTTCGGAAAAAAATATCTGGAACGGTGGAAGCCTGATCTGATCGTTCCCGTTCCTCTGCATCCCAGAAAAAAAAGGATGAGAGGTTTTAACCAGGCAGCATATCTGGCAGAAAGGCTCAGTGTTCTTACAGGGATCCCATGGAATGGGCATCTGGTAAAGAAGATACGAAGCACAAGATCTCAGAAAAAACTTAATGCCATACAGAGGCGTCAGAACCTGAAAAATGCATATCAGGTAACCGAAAGGATCCCGGGTTTTTCTGTACTTGTGGTGGATGATGTATACACAACAGGAAGTACGGCAGATGCCATGGCAATGTGTCTTCTTGAGGCCGGTGCAGAGAAAGTTTATTTTCTGACAATATGCGCAGGAAGGGCATGAAACAGCCGAAAAAACACTTTTCATAGGTATGGAACTATGCTACAATAAATTTGATTGCAGTTAAACAGTATAACTGTATGGAAAGCGTAATGCGGATCATATATTGGGGATTTTCCTGATAAAGAAAGCTTATGAGGAGTTATTTTTATGGTAAATGAAGAAAAAGTGAAGATCATGAACCGTCTGGCTATGTATGAACATGGCGAAGGCAGGAAGTATCTTCCGGTGAGCAGATATTATCGAAGTGATTATATTGGACTTGCACTGATCAGAAACTTTTTTCTGGTAACGATCGGATATGTATTGGGACTTGCAGGCGTTGCCGCATATTTCAGCGAATATCTTATGGATAATGTGAATAAGATTAATCTGGTCAAGGTTGGAATCTATATCATCGTCGGTTATCTGATCGTGCTTGTTGTATATTCGATACTGACCTACATCCAGTATTCTGTGAAATATTTCCGGGCAAAAAAAAGTGTCAGGGAATATTATCAGGATCTTACAAGACTGGAAAAAATCTACGGGCGGGAGGAAAAAAGAAATCCGGTCCGGAGAAATGCAGGAGGACATAGAAAATGACAGCTTTACTTGAGATCAAACAGAATATCAAAAGATTTTACGGACAATATGAAGTATATATACTGCCGGTCCTGAAGTTTGTTCTGGCATTTGCCTATTTTCTCTGGATCAACAGCAATATGGGTTACATGAAACAGCTGGATAATATTTTTGTTGTCCTGATCCTGGCGCTTGTATGTTCGATCCTTCCGGTTTCCGTGATGATGTTTCTGGGATTTGCGTTGATGATCGGGCACTGTTATGCAGTCGGGATCGAAACGGCAGGATTTATGCTGCTTCTTATTCTGTTGATGCTGATCCTGTTCCTAAGATTCAGCAGGTCACAGAATCTTGCAATGATCCTTACACCACTTTCCTTCGGATTTGGTGTTCCTGCACTTATGCCGATCGGAGCAGGCCTGCTGGGTAGCGCATTGTCAGCGCTTCCGGCCGGATGCGGTGTTGTGATCTATTATTTTATACGGTTTGTACATGCACAGTCGGCGGCACTCAGTGATCCTGCTGCAGAGATCACAGAAAAACTGAAGCTGATCTCTGACGGACTTGTCCACAACTGGGCAATGTGGATCACGGTGATCGCGTTTGTGGTAGTGATCCTGTTTGTGAACCTTCTGAGAACACGGGCGTTTGATTATGCATGGAGGATCGCTGTCATTGCCGGTGGCGTGATCTATATCCTGGTTATCCTTGCCGGAGATTTCTGCCTTAGTATTACGGTAGCCATGGTGCCGATGATCCTGTCCACAGTGATCTCCGTACTGGCAGGATTTGTTCTGGAGTTCTTTGTTTTTGGCGGAGATTACAGCAGAACAGAACGTCTGGAATATGAGGATGATGAGTACTATTACTACGTAAAAGCCGTTCCGAAGGCATCAGTCGCCACTTCTGAGAGAAGTATCAAAAAAATCAATGCGGAGCCGGTAAAAGAAGAAAAAAAAGAAGACAATGTTGTGTCTTTCAGTGATGATGTATTTCCTGAGAAGAACGAAATGCATACAGTAAAGATGCCGGATATGGTTTCCGAAAATACAGTAAGTGAGAAACCGCAGGGATTGGACAAGATCGATTTCGAAAAACAGCTGGAGGAATCGCTGAAGGATCTTTAAACAGGAACGATTGGAATAGCTCAGGAAGAAAGGAGGAGACTTATGCAGAATGTGCTGACAGTTGTGGTCGGATATCTTGGGAAAATTTCCCTTCCGGGACTTGGCGTGATAGATATCATTGAGATCGGACTGATTTCCTTTTTTGTATATCAGTTTATGGCATGGATCAAATTTACACGTGCATATACCCTTCTGAAGGGCATTTTGATCGTCCTTGGATTTATCCTGGTCGCATATATCTTCAAAATGAATACGATCCTCTGGATCTTCCGGAACCTGGCTAATGTGCTGGTGATCGGTGTGATCGTAATCTTTCAGCCGGAGCTGAGAAAGGCGCTGGAGCAGCTGGGACAGAAGAAGTTTGTTTCCAACATTATTCCCTTTGATTCCGGCAGGGAAGTGCAGGAGCGTTTCAATGACAAGACTATCAACGAACTGGTAAAGGCCTGTTTTGATATGGGTGAAGTTAAGACCGGAGCACTGATCGTAATCGAGGAAGAGATCCGGCTTGATGAATATGTGAGAACCGGTATCAATATTGACGGTATCCTTACCAGTCAGCTACTGATCAATATTTTTGAGCATAATACACCTCTTCATGATGGAGCGGTGATCGTGCGGGGGAACCGCGTAGTAGCAGCAACCTGCTATCTGCCTCTTTCAGATAATATGGAACTGAGTAAACAGCTGGGAACAAGACACAGAGCAGGTGTGGGTATCAGCGAAGCTACGGATTCTCTTACGATCATTGTTTCGGAAGAGACAGGACAGGTTTCTGTGGCCAGAGGCGGTGAGTTATCCAGAGGGCTTAACAGTAAGCAGCTTCGTGAAGTACTTGTTTCTGCTCAGAATAAAAAGGTTGTTGACAACGGTAAGCTGAGAAATCTGCTGAAAGGGAGAGTGAAACATGAAGAAAAATCTGACTAAGAACATCCCTTTGAAAATCATGTCGATCATTGTGGGAATCCTGGTGTGGCTGATCGTAGTAAATGTTGATGACCCTATCATTACGAAAGGCTTTGTGATCTCAGATGTGCAGATCATCAATGAAGCTTATGTGGATCAGCTGGGCAAGATGGTCATGCAGGATGATCGTGAAAATTCAGTACGTGTTTATATTACAGGTGAGCGGAAGATAGTCAACCGTCTCACCTCAAGTGATATTAAGGCAGTTGCAGACCTGCAGCAGGCTCAGTCTACCGATACAGACCCTGTAATGATCCCCATTACAGCAACCTGTTCCGGGATACTTCCAGAGAATATCCAGGTGTCACCGCAGAATCTAAGTGTCCATCTGGAAAAAAAGGTGACCAAGGAATTTGCGATCAACGTTACCAGTGATGACAGCAAGCCTGCACAGGGGCTGGAGGTTGCTTCGCTTACCGCAAATCCGGAAAAAGTCCGTATTACAGGACCGGAATCCCTAGTTGGTAAGATAGACAGTGTGAGTGTGGATGTAAGTTCAAAGCTTGAGGGAATCGACCAGGATACGACGATCACAGGCGCAGAACTGACCATCACAGATAAGAATCAGGATACACTTTCATCAAATTCCATGAGCTATCTGAAATTTGACAACAACGGAAAGGTTAATGTCACGGCAAAGCTCTGGAAGGTGCGTTCTGATATACGGATCAGTGCGGGATATACGGGAGAACCGGCAGAAGGTTATGTTGTGGACAGTGTCACGACAGTACCGGAGACTTTCAGCGTAGCTGGAAGTGAAGAAGCACTGAACAATCTGAAACTTCAGGGAAATACTATTTATCTTGATAATGAGAATGTGGATATTTCAGGAAAGAGCAATGACGTGGAAAAGAAAGTAAACCTGTCAGAACTTCTTCCGGATGGCCTTAAGCTGACATCTGGATCCAGTACGGACCTCTGGATCACAGTCAATATCCTGCCGGAGGGCAGTAAGATATACAGCTTCCCGACAGAGGATATCAAAGTAAAGGGTCTGCCTGATGATCTGCAGCTGGCGTTTGAAGTTGCGGATATTGAACTGAAGGTGCAGGCGGAAGATGGAGATCTTTCCCAATTTGATCTGAAGTCGGTAGGAGCAGCACTTTCCATGGATGACTGGGAGGAGGGCAGCTACGAAGTACCGATCAAAATCAGCCTTCCGGAAGGCTACAAGCTGCTGGAGGATGTAACCGCCGAGATCAAAATCTCCAAGGTTTCCAATGTAGACAGCAGCAGTCAGTAAGTAATCACAGCTTTGGACAAGGCTTGAAGGATAAGTAATATAAAGGGAGACAGCAGCAATGTTAAGTTATAAGGTAACGGTCAGGAACCCGTCAGGGCTTCATCTTCGTCCCGCAGGGCTTTTGTGCGGCGAGGCAATAAAATACAAATCGTCCATAACATTTCAGTATGCCGGAGGTACAGCGAATGCCAAAAGTGTTCTGAGTGTTCTGGGTGCCTGTGTTAAAAGCGGGGATGAGATCACACTGGTCTGCGAGGGTGAGGATGAACAGGCTGCGATAGATGCGCTTGTGGCTCTTATCGAAGGCGGACTGGGCGAATGATACGTAACAGATACAATAATTATTTACAGCAGCATGATCAGGAGGGATTATCGTGAAGAGAAGAGTTGTGGCAATTTTTCTCAGTCTGACATTATGCATGGGCGGAACTCTGGAAGCCGGCGCTGCGGCTTTGGGAAGTACAGACGTGCAGATGGCAGCAGAGACAGCCGGCGATCCGGCTGAGGATGTATTCAGTGATGAAGAGGGAACGACTGTACAGCAGCCGGAGACAGAAGCGGATCAGACAGGTAGTACTGACAGTTCAGAAGAAATACCGGTTGAACCGGAGAATCCAGCAGAGACACCGGATGTTATAGAAACACCGGAAACTACAGAAACACCGGAGGCTACAGAAACACCGGAAACTACAGAAGCACCGGATGCGACAACAGAAGACAGTACAGATCCGGGCGATGATTTCAGTGCAGGTGATGCACAGGAGCTGGATGCACCGTCAGCAGATACCGCAGTACAGAACAAAGTAGAGAACAACAAGGCAGAGGAAACTTCTGCTACCGGAGCATCACTGGTAAACGGTGTAGTCGTTGCCAAGACAAGTGACTGGGTTTCTGCAAACGGTTTTTACAGACTCCGCAAAAAGAAGGTTGCTGCATCTGCAGCCCCGGAGGGAAAAGCTTCTGAGGATCCTGCAGAAAGCAGTGAAGAAGAGCAGAAAACAACAGTTGATGAAACAGCTGCAGCAGCACAGGAGGTACAGCAGACTGAAGAGCTTCCGGAAGGTGCAGCAGAGAGTGAGCAGGCTCAGGTACTCCAGAATGAGTCAGCAGAAGGAGAGCAGGAGACTGCAGCAGAAGAAGTTTCTACAGAGGAAGTATCCGCAGCAGAAGCTTCTGCAGAGACAGCATCCGCAGATGTAGTGTCTGCAGAGGAGACATCCGAAGAGACAGCACCCGCAGAAACAGAGACGGCAGTCGAAACATCAGAGAGCGTAGATAACGCAGAGACTCTTGCCCAGGATGAAGGGAACGCTTCTCAGGTATCAGAAACAGGTTCCATCGAAGATAATTATTTTACTGCGCAGGATGGTCTTCTTAAGATCAATACCAACGGACATGTGGGATATTATCTTTTTAATGAAGACGGATATCTGGTAACCGGCCGTATGACCCGTGAGCCAGGTGCAGCAGGTTATACCGGAACACAGAAGACAGAATGGTATTTCCTCGAAAACTCCAAAGCTTCCCTGTATTCGGATTCCACCGGAAAAGCAATCACACCGTGGACATCCAATCTTGGCCAGCAGAAGAGAAATTACTGGTTATGGACAGGAACTGTTTTCCGCTATTATAATTCCCAGGGTGATTACAAATCCATAGAGGCTCAGAACCTTGTAGGCAAGATCAAAAAGATCGGAAATGCTTATTATACACTGATGCGTAACGGAAAACCGCGAACAGGAATCCTGAAGCTGACAACCGGTTCCACAACATATCAGTATTACTTCCAGCCGGCATCAAAGGCAGGAGAGATTCCAGGAAAGCTTTTTTATGGCGGATGGACATATGTTTTAAACAGCAAAAATCAAAAACGTTTTATCTATTGTAGTCCGAAGGCTGCCACACGTGGACAGATCATGAAACATGGAGTTTATGTATCACCTGTAATGTCCAAGAAATATCGATATATGCTGAATGCCAGCGGCTATGTTATGACGAATACAATGGCGAAGGCGCAGAATAACGCATATTATGTTTCAGACAGCAAGGGCCGCATCATTACAAAAAAACTTGTGAAGTATAAAGGCAGCAGATATTATTTCGGAGGCAATGGCCAGAGAGTTTCCTGGAAGAACTGCTGGCATGGCTGCCCGGGTGCATCCAACAAGATTTATTATTTCGGAAGCACAGCAGGAAAAGTTGTTGAAAAATATGGCTGGCAGAAGGTGACCGACGCAAAAGGCCAGTTCTTCGGATGGTTTTACTTTGACAAAAACGGAAACCACTATAAGAGCCAGATGATAACAAACAAGTCCTCCAAAAAGAGCTATTACTTTAATAGCACAGGACAGCTTGCAACAGGAAAAACAAAGATCGGCAAAAAATACTATTTCTTTGCAACATCAGATGCCAATGCGCACAGAGGCTGGATGTACAAGAGTACATTGATCCGTTACCAGAATAAGTGGTATTATGCAGGCGGCAACGGTGTTCTGAAAAAGTCAGGCTGGCAGAAGGTAGGTAAATACTGGTACTATCTGCAGAACTATACCGTTGTGACAAATAAATCCATGAAGCGTGGTTCCGTAAATGGTTATCTGGACAGCCAGGGACGTTTTTCCACCGGCTGGGTGATCGTCAGCGATTACTATGATCAGGTCAAATATATCGATCCGGACAGCGGTTCCAAGTATCTGACCAATACAAGCAGATGGATCGATGGAAAACTGTATTACTTTGATAAGGATGGTTACCGCCGTAATGATGTTTCCAGTATTTACGGAGGACCATATTACCTGGAGGTTGATAAGACCAACGGTGTTATGACTGTATACACAAATAGTAGCAAGACGATTCCGGTTAAGACAATCCGTGTTTCTGTAGGTCTCTCCGGAACACCTACATGGGATGGTACATACAGACTGACCCGCAGTCTGAGATGGCAGCCACTGATGGGACCGTCCTGGGGACAGTATGGAACACATGTTGACGGATGCGGACAGGGAGGAATCTTTATCCATTCCGTAGCCGGATCGACCAGGAGTGTTTACAATCTTCCGGCAGGCGAGTACCTGAAGCTTGGGCAGCCTGCATCTCACGGATGTATCCGTACCTGTGTGGCTGATGCGAAGTGGGTATTTGAGAACTGTAACGGTTCTACGATCCACATTTACAGCAGCGGAAATTACGTTAACAATGAATCCTTCAAGGGACCGTTAGGCCGCAGACCGCTGGCAACCTTCCGTGGAGCCGGAAACTTTGATCCTACAGACCCGGAAGTTCCGTGATCTTTACCGAACAGTACCAGAAAGAAATATATAGAATAACCGAAGACCGATGTTCAGCTGTATGAAGCTGACATCGGTCTTTTTCCATATATGGCTTTACTTTCCATTTTTTCATATGTATAATAAAAGTCATGCACAAATAAACAACATAATTTATGGAAGGAAACTAAAATGAAAAACTGGAAGAAATGGTTGGTGGCAGGCTGTATGGCAGCACTGCTGGGAATCGGAACAATGGGAACTACAGCGATGGCCATGGGCGGCGGAGGCGTAGACCGAAGCGAGGCAGTTGCTGAGGAAGAAAAGGTCCCCAGCGGGAAGGCAACACAGGATTCCAGGGCAAGCTCAAAGGCCTGGAAGAAGATCAACGGTGTCTGCTATAACGGAAGCGGCCAGAAGCTGGAAGGTGCTGTCACACGTGGAATCGATGTTTCTGAGTGGCAGGATACCATCAACTGGAGCCAGGTCAAAAAATCTAATGTAGATTTTGCCTTTGTCAGGATCTCCTATGGTCTGAACCATCTGGATAAGACATATGATTACAACATGAAACAGGCAGAGAAGGCAGGTGTTCCGACAGGAACCTATGTGTACAGCCTTGCACTGAACACACAGCAGGCACTGAAGGAAGCGCAGCTTGCTATCCGTAAAATGGATGGATATAAAGTATCCTATCCGGTGGTTTATGACATTGAATATGATCAGATGCGCAATCTTTCCGCATCACAGATCGCGGATCTGGCAAAGACCTTCTGCAATGAGGTAAAAAAAGCCGGATATCATCCAATGATCTACTGCAATACAGACTGGTATGACAACAAGCTTGACTGGAGCAAGATGACAGGTTATGATGTATGGCTTGCGCGGTATGGTGATACGATTCCGGCTCCTGACAAGAAAAAGTACAAATATACCATCTGGCAGTCCACCGATGGTGACGGTGGCGGATATCTGAATACCACCAAGGGTCTGGTTGCGGGAATTCCGTCTTATTCTACTGTAGATATTGACTTCGGTTATGTTGATTATACCAAGATCATCACACCCAGATGGCATGTACAGACCGGATACAAAGCATCCACCAGACCGGATACCAGCAACTATAAAGGAAAAACCGGCTGGGCAACAGAGAACGGAAAGAAATTTTATTATGTCAATGGTGTCAAAAAATACGGCTGGGTTCAGGTGAAAAATAAGAAATATTATATCCATAAGACCGCAGGAATGTGCCGTTCAAAGCTGATCAGAGATTCCAAGAATATTTCCAGGTATGTAGATAAAAATGGAGTCCTTGTGAAAAATACCTGGATCACCTATAAGGAGAAAAAATATTATTTTGACAAAAACGGACATGCGTTAAAGGGCATGAAAAAGGTTGGAAAGGACTATTATTATTTTCAGGCCAAATACGGATACATGATGAAACACGTGCGGTACATGAACAGCAGGAATGATGTATATTATTTTGGCGGTGACGGCGTTATGGTCAAAAAGGTATTCTATACATGGAGCGGAAACAATGAAAGCCATACCTATTATTTTGGCTCCAATGGAAAGATGCAGAGAGGCTGGCTCAAACTGGACGGAAAGAGATATTATTTTGATCCGGAAACAGGAATCATGTACAAAAACTGTACTATTGAGAAAAACGGAAAGAGCTATACATTCGATGAAGATGGTATATACACAACTGTATCCGCAGCAAATAAGAAAAAATAAAAAAATGCCGGCAGCTTTACGTACGCTGCCGGCATTTTTATGATCATAAGGTATAAACAAGGATTCCTAGAATGATGATCAGATTTCCAATAATCTTTCCGCGGGAAATCTTTTCTTTCAGGATCCGCCAGGAAAACAGCAGGACAAAAACATAGGCGGCAGTATCGATCACCGGTCCGAATTTCATATCCACTTTGGTGTAGCACCAGGTATTCAGGAGCAACACTCCAAAAAAGATACCATAGGCCAGGATCACCCGCCAGTTCAGATATTCCCGGAGGGGATTTTTGTATTCCATATTGGCACTCTGCTTCAGAAGTACCTGGGAAATTGCCGAAAAAAAGGTTCCGGCCAGCATGATCAGCATAAATGTTCTATTCATATCTCTGCACCATCCAGACTCCGATCAGAACGATCAGGATGCCGATGATGTTCTGAAGCGAAAGATTTTCGTGAAAAATGATCACAGCCCATACCTGGGACCACAGAAGATAGACGCTTTTGTTGGCGTAGGCCGTGGAAAGGGAAAATTTTTTGATCACCTGCTGCCATGCAATGGCGTAGATCCCACAGTTTGCGATCATAAGAAAAAGAAATACATAGAGAAGAGGACTATGAAGCCCTTCTTTATTGTAATAAACCGATGCAAGCTTGGAAAAAACGCTGGTAAGAGAAAACAGCAGGATATTCAGATGAAGCTGAATATAATCTTTGATTTTTGTCATGTTTCCTCCATATCATAAATGCGATTATCATAGACTGATAATCAATATATATCATCCGGCAGGTTTATGCAAGAAAATGTTTGAACAATGTAACGGTTTACAACAGGAAATGAAAATGATAAGATTAAACGATAAGTGTCAATTGATACAAAAGAGAGGAAAAACGATATGTGTTTATATTCAGTGGTTGTTCCTGTATACAATTCAGAACATACGCTGCAGGAACTGTACACCCGTCTGGAAAAAGTATTCCGTGAAACGATAAAAGAAGAATTTGAACTGATCCTTGTAGATGACGGGTCCAGGGACCGGTCTTTTGCGGTTATGCAAGAACTCCGGGAAAAAGATCCCCGTGTCAAGATCATCCAGATGGCAAGGAATTTTGGACAGCATCCTGCGCTTCTGTGCGGATTTGCCCACGCAAAGGGAGAGTTCATCGTAACTATGGATGATGACCTTCAGCATCAGCCTGAGGAGCTCCCCAAAATGATCAATGTAATGAAGGAACGTGACGATGTGGATGTGATCATTGCAAGCTATGAAGGACGTAAGCATAATCTGATCCGGAAGCTGGGCACAAAGCTGTCTGTATGGGCAACTTCCAAAATGCTCGGCAAGGATCCGAACCTTCAGATCACCAGTTATCGACTGATCCGCCGGTTTCTGGTGGAAGCCATGCTGAAGACCAATACATATCTTCCGCAGATTGGAAATCTTCTGGTTTTAAGCTCCAACCGTATCATCAATGTTCCGGTGCAGCATGCAGCACGTGCATATGGAAAGAGCGGATATTCTTTTCGCCGCCTTGTGAAGGATCTCATCTATGATATTACTGCCCATACGGCATTTCCGTTGCTTATGGTGCGAAACATCGGCATTGCCAGTTTTCTGGTAAGCTTTTTACTGGGGATCTATTATCTGGTGAGATATTTTCTGTGCGGGATCTCAGTGGAAGGCTGGACATCTCTGATGCTCGTGATGCTGGCATTTTTCGGACTGACATTGCTTTCAATCGGGATCATCGGTATTTATCTCATGAATATTCTCAATGAGGCCAAAAAGATGCCGCACTATGTGATCCGTCAGGAGGAGACAGACTGATGAAAAAAGAGATCGGCGGCTATCTGGAACTGGAAGAACCGGCGGGACAGGAATACTATCCAGATCTCTGCGGCGTGAATCTCGGAAGAACAGCGCTTTTGTGGCTGATGGAAGCACGCAGGTGCAAAAAGATCTACCTGCCATTTTTTCTCTGCGATTCCGTAACCGGTGCCTGTGAGAGGTCCGGGGCAGAAATCGAATTTTATCATATGGATGAAGGTCTGCATCCGGTTCTTGAGGAGAGAACTCTTCCGGAAGGAGAATATCTGTATCTGGTAAATTATTATGGCCAGCTTATCGATGATAAGATCTGGAAATATAAAAAAATCTATGGAAATATCATTGTGGATCATACGCATGCGTTTTTTCAGAAGCCGCTGCCGGGTGTGGACACTCTGTACTCCTGCAGAAAATTTCTCGGAGTCAGTGACGGAGCATATCTGTCTACCGATGCGGAGCTGGAACCGGAAAAGAAGCCCCTGGATCATTCCATGGGAAGAATGGAGCATATTCTGGGACGTTATGAATATGATGCCGGAACCTTCTATCAGAAAATGCTGGATAATGCAGCAAATTATCATGAGATGGAGATCCGCCGAATGTCCCGTCTGACCGGAAACCTCCTCAGGACTATGGATTATTCCGGTATCAAAACAAGAAGAGAACAGAACTACCGTCTGCTGTCGCAGCTTCTTCCTTCAAGGAATGCTTTTACAGGGGAGGTGCCGGAGGGACCGTTTGCCTATCCGTATTATCATAAGAACGGATTAGAGCTTCGACGCTGGCTGGCAGGTCGGAAGATTTTTGTGCCGACAAACTGGCGCAATATCCTGGAAGAATTTGACAGGGATACCATGGAATATGACTGGGCTGCCAATGTGCTGCCGCTTCCCTGTGACCAGAGATACGGGGCAGAAGAAATGCAGTATATCGCGGATTCCATAAGAGAATGGGAGGAAACGGAATCATGAAACACAGATTGCTGATACTGGGAACGTTGGGAGAATTTGAGCAGCTGGTGCAGAAGGCCCGCGAAAAAGGATACTACACCATTGTCTGCGACGGATATCCGGATGGTCCGGCAAGAAAATTTGCAGATGAGGCATTTCAGATCCCGGTAACAGATACGGAACGGATCGCCTGTCTCTGCTGGGAAAAAGAGATCGATGGGATCATCACATCCTTTTCCGACCTTCTTCTGGAATGTATGGTAAAGATCGCGGACCGGGCAGGAATCCCCTGTTATCTGAAACCGGAGCAGCTTCCCTGGTATCGTGATAAATCAGCGACCAGAGCACTGCTTACTGAACTGGGACTTCCCACTCCGGGCTTTCGAAAAATCCCGATTGCATATTTTAAAGACAGGTCCAAAAGAACTCAGCTGAAAGAGCTGCTTGAGGGACTTCGTTATCCGGTAGTCAGCAAGCCACTGGATAAATACGGCTCCCGCGGGATCTATATATCCGAAGATCTGGAGGAGCTGATAAACGGGGCAGAAAAAACAGCAGGATTTTCTGATATGCCGGAGATTTTGGTGGAAGAATATAACGATGGCTATGAATTCAATATGATGACCTGGGTGCAGCATGGAAAGGTCCATGTGATCAGTATTGCAGACCGTGAAAAGACATTTGTTGCCAAAGGGGAGATCCCCATCAGCACAAGAAATGTGTATCCTTCCAGATTATTGTCAAAAGTTGAAAAGCCTGCCACAGAACTTCTTCAGGCATATGCGGACAGAACCGGTCAGAAAGACGGAGCCCTTTCCATGCAGTTTTTCTGGAAGCCGGGAGAAGGTATCCAGGTCTGCGAGATCGCCGCACGATTTTTCGGATATGAGCATGAATTGACCGATATGGTCTATGGATTTAATATGGAAGAGCTTCTTCTTGCATCTCTCTATGATCCGGATAAGCTGGAAAAAATGCTGGCAGAACACGATGTTCATAAACCACAGTGCTGTGGAGCTGTCATTTATTTTCAGGGAAGGCTTCTTACCATCGGGGATCAGTCTGCGGCAGTCCGGCTGGGAGAGAAAGAACAGGTGGAAAAGCCCTGGATCTTTTATCAGGAAGGAGAGAAGGTCATTGAGCATGGTCCTAATCCGTATCTGGCATTATATTATGTAAAAACAGAGAATCGTAAGGAAATGGATCTTCTCACAGAAGAGTTTTATGAGGAAATGCATATTCTGGATCCCAACGGCCAGGAGGTGGCATACCATAATCAGATCCCAGATTATGCACCGGCAGAAAAATAGGCATTGAATTTACAACATGAGTGTGAGAAAATGAAATGTGCAGTTAATGTAGAAAAACCATGAAGAATAAGAAATAAAGAGGAAATACATGATTGATTTTAACAGACCTGCGTTTACAGGTAAGGAATTTGAGTACATCCGTGACGCAGTAGAACGGGGAATGCTCTGCGGCGACGGGATCTACACGAAGAAATGTTCTGCATGGATGGAAGAGCGCTTTCATGTGGGTCATGTGATGCTGACAACCTCCTGTACCCATGCACTGGAGATGGCTGCTTTTCTGGCAGATATCCAGCCTGGCGATGAGGTGATCATGCCGTCTTATACTTTTGTATCAACGGCAGATGCATTTGTGCTTCGCGGTGCAAGGATCGTATTTGTGGATATCCGGCCGGATACCATGAATATTGATGAGAAGCTGATCGAACAGGCAATCACAGATAAGACCCGCGCGATCGTTCCGGTCCATTATGCAGGAGTAGCCTGTGAGATGGACACGATCATGGAGATTGCCGGAAGACATGATCTGAAGGTAGTAGAAGACGCGGCCCAGGGTGTGGATGCCTACTATAAGGGAAAAGCCCTTGGTACCATTGGAGATTTTGGCTGCTACAGCTTCCATGAAACTAAGAACTATACCATGGGAGAGGGCGGTGCGATCCTGTTCAACGGGGAGCAGTACCTGGAGAAGGCAGAGATCCTGAGAGAAAAAGGAACGGACCGCAGTAAGTTTTTCCGTGGTCAGGTAGATAAATACCGCTGGATGGATTATGGATCATCCTATCTTCCGAGCGAATTGAATGCGGCATATCTTTATGCCCAGCTGGAGCAGCATAAGAAGATCAGCGATAAGCGGATGCAGATCTATGATTTTTACAATGAGAACCTTAGATTTCTGGCGGAGGAAGGAAAGATCCAGCAGCCTTATGTACCGGAAGAATGCACACATAATGCACATATGTACTACATTAAGGTACATGATATCCAGGTACGCACAAGGCTTCTGAAATATCTCCGCGAAAAGGATATCTGCAGTGTGTTCCATTATGTACCCCTTCATTCCGCACCGGCAGGAAAAAAATTCGGAAGATTTTCCGGAGAAGATGTTTATACTACAAAAGAAAGCGAGCGTCTTATGCGACTGCCTATGTTCTATAATCTGGATATGGAGGATGCGAAGAGAGTTGTGGATGCGATTGCTTCCTTTGACGGGTTTTGACAGAAGAAGGGGAGAGTTATGAAAAAAATAAAAAAATTACTGGCAGTTTTCGCAGCAGTCGGTGTGGCGCTGATGCTGCCGTTACAGACCATGGCTGCAGTGGATCTGAATGCGAAATATGATATCAGCACCAACCAGATTCAGGGATGGCCGGCAGGACCGGATATTACCTCAGATACCGGTATCCTGATGGATGCAGACACAGGAGTTGTTCTTTATAACAAGGGCGGAGATGAACAGAGATATCCGGCCAGCATTACCAAGATCATGACCTTGCTGGTGGCAGTGGAGAACTCCACCATGGATGAGAAGGTGACCTTTACAGAGACCGGGGTGCGTAATGTTACGGCAGATTCCAGTAATATCGGCACAAAGGTGGGCGAAGTCCTGACTATGGAGGATTGCCTTCATGCTCTGATCATCCAGTCTGCCAATGACGTTGCGGCACAGATCGCAGAGCATATCGGCGGGACAGAGCAGGCATTTATCGATATGATGAACCAGCGCGCCAGTGAGATCGGATGTACCAATACACATTTTGCAAATTCCAGCGGACTTCCGGATGATAATCATTATTCTTCAGCACGGGATATGGCGCTGATCTTCCGAGAAGGCCTGAAAAATGAAACATTCCGTACGGTTGTGGGCACACCGGACTATATCATCCAGCCTACAAATATGAACAGCCAGCAGAGAATCCTGCATACCCATCATCCTATGTTTGCACCGGAAAGCGGATTTTACTATGAAGGCTGCATTGGTGGAAAAACCGGAACTACCGTTGCGGCAGGGCATACACTTGTCACAGGAGTGACCAGAGATAATACCACATATATTGCAGTGACTATGCGTGGAACAGAGCTTTCCAATTCCTGTATGGACAGTACAGCTATGTTCAATTACGCATTTGAGAATTTCACAAAAACAGAAGTAAATGGCGGCTATGTATTCCTTCCAAAAGGGGTGGAGCTGAATTCCCTTACCGAGAAGTCAGAGAATACCAATGGGAAAACAGAAACCGGTTACTATTTCGGAGACTATCTGATCGGTACCGCAAGTGTTGCACAGGCAACTGATACACCGGTACCGGAACCGACCGCGGCGGCAGAGGACAGCCAGGAAGCGGACAGTTCCGAAGCGGAAGCTTCCACAGAATCAGCAGAGGAAGATAACAGCAAAACAACAGAGAAGAGTACAGCCGGAGAGGACACCAGCGAAAAAAAGAGCATTCCTGCCCTGCGTAAGATCCTTCTTATGATCATGGCAGCGATGATCCTGATCCTGATCGCCCTTCTTGCGGCTCTCAGAATAAAAGAAAAGAAACATCACAAATAAATCAAAACAGAAAAGGAGAAAGAAAAAATGGGAAAAATAAAAGTAACACAGTGCGGAGATATTGAAGGACTGAAAGTGATCGAGCCAACTGTATTTGGTGATTCCAGAGGATATTTCATGGAAACATACAATTATAACGATTTCAAGGAAGCAGGCATTGATGTAGAATTCGTTCAGGATAATCAGTCCAGCTCCCGTTACGGTGTTCTCCGCGGACTTCATTTCCAGATCAGCTATCCTCAGGATAAGCTGGTACGTGTGGTAAACGGAGAAGTGTTTGATGTTGCGGTTGACCTTCGTGAAGGCTCCAAGACCTTTGGAAAATGGTATGGTGTAGTCCTTTCCGCAGAAAACAAGAAACAGTTCTTTATTCCTAAGGGATTTGCTCATGGCTTCCTGGTACTTTCCGAGAATGCAGAGTTCACTTACAAGTGCTCTGATTTCTATCATCCAAACGATGAGGGCGGACTGATCTGGAATGACAAGGACATTAACGTTGAGTGGCCGATCCCGGAAGGCATGGAGCTTATTTTCTCCGACAAGGACCAGAAGTGGGGAAGCTTCGAGGAATATAAGAATCGATAAGGAATTGCAGAATGAAGAAAATATTAGCTTTGCCGGCGGAGCTGTACCAGAATCGAAAGCTGGTTTTAAGCCTTGCAAAAAATGATTTCAAAACAAAATATGCAGGATCCTATCTTGGTATTGTCTGGGCATTTATCCAGCCTATCGTAACGATCCTGGTCTACTGGTTTGTATTTTCCGTAGGACTGAAGGCCGGAACGGTATCGGATTACCCTTTTGTACTCTATCTGGTATCCGGTATCGTGCCGTGGTTTTTCTTCCAGGATGCATTAAACGGTGGAACCAATGCCCTGATCGAATACAATTATCTTGTGAAGAAGGTTGTATTCAAGATCAGCATCCTTCCCATCGTAAAGATCATCTCCGCACTTTTCGTGCATGTTTTCTTTGTGGCCTTTGCACTGATCTTATGTGCATGCTACGGATATACACCAAGCCTTTATACACTGCAGATCATTTATTACTCTGTCTGCACCTTCCTTTTTGTACTGGGACTTGTGTATGCTACAAGTGCGATCGTCATTTTTTTCCGTGATCTGACCCAAATCATCAGTATTTTTCTTCAGGTGGGTGTATGGCTTACACCGATCATGTGGGATATCAATATGCTTTCTTCACATCCATGGCTGATCAAGCTGTTTAAGCTGAATCCGATGTACTATGTAGTTACGGGCTACCGTGATTCCATGCTTGGTCATATCGGGATCTGGAACCATGTTTCATGGACGATCTATTTCTGGGTAGTTACGATCCTGCTTTTCGGACTGGGATCTGTGATATTCAAACGTCTGAAGCCGCATTTTGCAGATGTACTTTAATTGAATGCGGATGGCGGATATCCGCCTGATCCGAACCGGACAGTTCCCATGGGGGATTTGCTCTGTAAGGATAAAAAGCAGAACGGCGGCAGATTGTGAGAGTGAACGATTTACACAAAAGTGAGGTTGAAAATGGCAGAAGATATTGCGATTTCAGTAAATGATGTCAGTAAGATGTACAAGCTTTACGATAATCCTATGGATCGTCTTAAGGAGTCCCTGGGATTATCTAGAAAAAAGAAATATAAAGAGCATTATGCGCTCAACCATGTATCCTTTCAGGTGCATAAGGGAGAAACAGTGGGAATTATCGGAACAAATGGTTCCGGTAAATCCACGATCCTGAAGATCATCACCGGCGTACTTTCGCCCACGGCCGGGGAAATAGCCGTAAACGGAAGGATCTCAGCGCTTCTGGAGCTGGGAGCCGGATTTAACGGAGAATATTCCGGACTTGAAAATGTATATCTCAACGGAAGCATGATCGGTTTTTCCAGGGAAGAGATCGATGCCAAGCTGCAGTCTATTCTGGATTTTGCAGATATCGGTGATTTTATCTATCAGCCGGTAAAAACATACTCCAGTGGTATGTTCGTGCGTCTGGCTTTTGCGGTAGCTATCAATATCGATCCGGAGATCCTGATCGTTGATGAGGCTCTTTCCGTAGGAGATGTATTTTTCCAGGCAAAATGTTACCGGAAATTCGAAGAGTTCAAGGAAATGGGAAAGACCATTCTGTTTGTAAGCCATGACCTGAGCAGCATCGGAAAATACTGTGACCGTGTTGTGCTTCTAAACAAAGGTGAGAAGCTTGCAGAGGGTGGTGCCAAGGAGATGGTCAATCTTTACCGTCGTGTGCTGGTCAATCAGTATGACGATGCAGATCTGGAAGAAAACACAGATGATGCAGAAGAGGGACAGGCGACGGAGAACCAGGCAGCCGGAGCAGACGTTTCACTGAAAGCACATACCGGAAGCGGTAAAGCTATGAAGGACAGCCTGAACCTGAATCCCAAGGTCCTGGAATACGGCAGTAAGCTTGGCGAGATCGTGGATTTTGCCATCCGGGATGATACAGGTATGATCACCAATGTGATCGAAAAAGGCAAGGAATTTTCCGTTCAGATGAAAGTGAAGTTCCAGGCAGATGTCAGCGATCCGATCTTTGCATTTACCCTGAAAGATCTGAAAGGCACCGAGATCACAGGAACCAATACCATGTATGAACATACGCCTCTGAAACCGCAGAAGGCAGGCGATGTCCGTGAGATCACCTTCAAACAGGTGATGCCTCTGGAGGCAGGGGAATATATGCTGTGTCTGGGCTGCACCGGATATAAAGACGGCGATTTTACCGTATTTCATCGTCTTTACGATGTGTGTAACCTGACCGTGATCACAGATAAGAAAGCAGTGGGATATTTTGATCTGTTTTCCAAAGTATCTGTGAAATAAGTGGAGGAACGACTATGGCGGAGTTGAATTTAGATTATTATACGGCGAAGGATCATTATTCCGATGGGGATATCGAGGAAACACTTCTGAAAATGGCACAGGAAGGCAAATCTTTTGAAGACTTGCCGGAGGAAGAGGTGAGTTTTCCAATGGTCTACCATTTTTCAGGGCTGCGGGAGAATATCTTAAGCTGGTATCCTCTGAAAAAGGCGGATTCCGTTCTGGAGATCGGAGCCGGATGCGGAGCCATTACCGGAATGCTTTGCCGCAAGGCCGGTCATGTGACTTCCGTGGAGCTTTCCAAACGTCGGGCAGATATCAATTATGCGAGAAACAGGGATAAGGAAAATCTGACGATCATGGTTGGAAACCTGAATGACATGACTTTTCCGGAAAAATTCGACTATGTGGTAGTAAACGGTGTGCTGGAGTATGCCATGAGCTTTACCGAGGGAAAAACTCCTTACGAGACATTTCTTCAGCGTATGGGCGCTTATCTGAAGCCGGAGGGAAGACTTCTGATCGCCATTGAGAACAGACTGGGATTGAAGTACTTTGCCGGAGCACCGGAGGATCACACAGATCTTCATTTTTTCGGGATCAATGGATATCCGGGAAATCAGTCTGTGCGCACCTTTTCCAAGAATGAACTGGGAGAGCTGCTGGAAAACAGCGGCTTTCCTTTTCTGCGCTTTTACTACCCGTATCCGGATTATAAATTTCCGACAGAGATTTTTACAGATGAGAGCCTTTATACCAATTCCTACGGAAGAAGCTATCCTGTATACACAGATAAGACAGCAGATCTTTTTGCAGAAAGTGAAGGCGTAAAGGCCTTCGAAAAAGAGAAGATCCTGGACAGCTTTGTGAATTCTTTTCTTGTGGAGGCAGGACGTACCGAAAACCGGGACCCGGAGGAAATCCTTTATGTGAAGCTGAACCAGGAGCGAAAAGAAAAGTTCCGTCTTCTGACCAGGATCGTCCGGGAGAACGGAGAGGTCCGTGCGGAAAAAGAGGCTATGGTGCCCCAGGCTGAGGAATTTGTGGAAAAACTGGAAAAAACCGGAACAGAGAGTACTGGATCCGATAAATACAAGAATCTTCCCTGCAGGGCAGAAAACGGAAAGATCTCTTATCCGCTCCTTACTGGAAAAACTCTTCACCAGGAAATCGCAGAGCTTGCCCAGAAAGAAGATCTTGAAGAGATCAAGGCCCTTCTTAAAAAATTCTATCAGGAATTTTTCGGGGCTCGTCAGGTTGTGGATTACAGGACCGGAGAGTTCCGCGAGGTATTTGGTGATCATCCGGGAAGAGAGGATTACGAATGTGTCTGCCCGGCCAATGTGGACCTGATCTGCAGCAACATCTTTATGGGAGAAAAGGAAAATCAGATCATAGATTATGAGTGGATGTTTGATTTCCCTGTGCCTGTGAATTTTATCATGTGGCGCCTGATCCATGAACTGTATACACATGTTTCTGAGCTGCCGCGGTTATGTCATGAGGATGAGATGATGGCGGAGTTTGACATCAGCTATACAGACTATGAGATATTTATGGATTGGACCATGCATTTCGTCTATGAGTATGTGGGCTGCGGTTCCCTGATCCCGTTTGAACAGAAAAAAGTGCCGGTTTCCGTAACAGAGCTGGTGAACAGAGAAAGAGAAAAGCACCAGATGCACAGCAAGCTGTACTATGATCTTGGTGAGGGATTCTGTGAAGAGCATACACTTTATGCAGAGGGAAAACTTTCCGGAAACCGTTTCCGGGTAGAGTTTGCGCTTTCCGGTATCAAAGGAATACGAAATCTCCGCTGGAATCCTGCAAACGGTCATTTCCTGAAAGTGAGGATAGAGCGTCTGGATTGCGGATGCAGTGCGGAGCTTGTGCCTCAGGGTGTCCATATGAAGGTGGATAACAGTACCACTGCGTTTTTTACCACCGATGGCTTTTATCTTATCGATGTTACGCACCCGGAAAATGTGGACAGGATCGTAATAGAGGGAAAACTTGACTGCCTTGAGCTTCCGGATGTGGAAAAGCTTCTGGCCTTTGAAAAAGAGCGGGAAGTACGAAGAGAACAGGAGCGTATCAGAAAAGAGGCTGAACGTGCCGCAAAGCAAGCTGCAGAGGAAGCAGCACGTGCGCAGGAAGAGGCCCTTCGTCATCCAGGCAAAAAAGCGCAGGTAAAGAGACTGGTCAAAAAGGTTCTTCGCTATCATACAGAGCCGGCAGCAGTGATGGGAGTGGAGACAACTCCTACCTGTATGGGCAGTGTTGATTTCTTCCATTATGAGAATGGCACCTTAAATGCCATTGGCTGGGCCTTTGATCCGACGTTTGCGTCTATGGGACAGCCAAGGATCGCATTTTATCAGGGAACACAGAAGCTTCAGGAGGCTTCCTGTACTACGATCTACCGTACGGATGTGGCTAATGCCATTGGAAATCCGGATGCGGAAAGTGCCGGGTTTTCTTTCCTGGCAACGGTTCTTGCGCCGGCAGAGACTTCTGTTTTCCTGGAATACGGAACCGCAGCGGATACCGGAAGATTCCTTATCGGAAAGATCCCGGGAACCAGGGATCAGAAAGAGCTTCTGGTATACGCGATCGAAGATCCGAAGAGTATCGGAAATCTTCGCCATTTCAAACAGCGTCATGTACGCAGCACGAGAAAGGCATATCCACAGGCAGTCTATCAGCAGAAGGTGGATGTGATCGTGCCGGTTTACAACGGACTGGAGTATTTTGATGCCCTGTTTTCCGGAATTGAAAAGACAAAGGTTCCATATCGTCTGATCCTCGTAAATGATAAGAGCCCGGATCCTGAGGTAGGAAACTATCTGGAAAAATATGCCGCAGAGCATGACAATGTGGTACTTCTTAATAATGAGACCAATATGGGCTTTCTTCCGTCTGTAAACCGTGGATTAAAGATGGCGGAAAATCATGTGGCTCTTGTAAATACAGATGTGGAGGTTCCGGAAGAGTGGCTGGAGCGCCTGATGCTTCCGATCTTTGCAAAGGAAAATGTTGCAACCACTACACCGTTTACCACCTGCGGAACCATCTGCAGCTTCCCGGATTTCTGCCGGGATAACAAACTGTTTGAGGGAATGCCGCTGTGGGAGATCGATGATGAATTCCGCATGATCCGTCCGCAGTATCCGGCTATGCCTACCGGTGTGGGCTTCTGCATGGGTATGAACCTGAAAGCAATCCAGGAGGTTGGCCTTCTGGATGAGGAGAATTTCGGAAAAGGCTACGGTGAGGAGAATGACTGGTGCCAGCGTGCCATAGCTGCAGGCTATGAGAACGTGCATGTGGATAACCTGTTTGTATATCACAAGCATGGTGGAAGCTTCCCGTCTGAGGAAAAGCAGAGACTTCTGAAAGAGCACAGTGAGGCGCTGCTCCGCAAGCATCCGGATTACAACAAGGATACTGCGGATTACTGCAGAAGAGACCCGCTTCGTCCGGTAAGACTCTACGTGGAAATGAAGCTTCTCAACAGGAAGCTGGATGTGCCTACCATTGTGGCCTTTGACCATGATCTTGGCGGCGGTGCAACGGCTTATCTTGTGGAGAAAAGACGTCTGGCTCTGCGGGAGGGATACCGTTTTGTGACCATCCGCTATAATATCGTAAGCAATCGTTTTTACTTTACGTATCAGTATAAGCAGTATGAGATGGAATTTTTTGCAAATGATCTGGAAACTGCCCTTGGTGAGCTGATGCGTGTGGATGAGATCTGGATCAACGAGCTTGTGACCTATCAGAATCTTTACGGAACCCTGGAACGTATCCTGCGTCTTAAGAGAGAGCAGGGGGCGAAGCTCCTTATGCTTCTTCATGATTTCTTTGCCCTTTGCCCGGCAGTGAATCTGATCGATGCAGAAGGAAAATACTGTGGTGTTCCATCCTGTGAGGTCTGCGATAAATGTATTCCGGATAACCGCAGCAATGCCTGCACAGAATACGGAACCGGAACGCTCTGGCGTACAAAATTCCGGGAATTTCTGTCAAACTGTGATGAGATCCGTGCATTTTCCGATGATACGGCAAGGCTGTTCAAGCGTGCTTATCCGGATGTATACAATCTCCATGTGATCCCGCATGCACCCCATTACCTTCCGGCAGTGAAAAAAAATAAAAAAACCACAGAGACCTTTAACATTGGTCTTATCGGCGTACTCTGCTACAAAAAAGGCCTGGAGGTTGTGAAGGCGCTTGCAGGATATATCGAAGAGAATGAACTGAATATCCGTCTGAGACTGATCGGTACTTCCGACGAAGAGATCGAAAGTCCGGTATTTTCCCAGACAGGAAGATATACAAGAGAGGAGATCCCAAGACTTACCCTGGAGCAGGATATTGATATGTTCCTGATCCCGTCCGTATGGCCGGAGACATTCTCCTACACAACCTCGGAGATCATTTCCATGGGATTTCCGGTAGCGGTACTTCCGGTAGGTGCACCTGTAGAACGTGTGAAACGCTATGCCAAGGGCCTTGTTCTGAAAGATGAGAAGCCGGAGAATATTGTGGAAGAGATGATTTCTCTGTGGAAAACTCTCGGCGAAAGTGAGCTCCCTGTGGAAAAACGCAGGCTTCTTTTTGTAGGAGAGGAGATTTCCTTTGCCTCCAGATATCGTGTGGAGCATTTCCGGGAGCAGCTGATCCTTAAAGGCTATGCATCGAAGTTTATCCAGATAGATCAGGCAGAGCAGGAAAAGATCGAGGAATATACAGCGATCGTGATGTACCGCTGCAGCAAGCTGATGGAAGCAGAACTGCTTGCCAACCGGGCGAAAGCAGCCGGAATCCCTGTTTACTATGATGTGGATGACCTAGTATTTAATTACGAAAAAATTTCCGGGCTGCATTTCCTGAAGGGAAGCGAGTACAGTGACTTCCGCACAACTACAGACCGTATCCGCGGATGTATGGGATTCTGCGACGGATATTTTACATCTACGGAGACACTGGCAGGAGAGATCCGGGAAGAATTTCCGGAAAAACCGGTGGTGATCAACCGCAACTGTATGAGTATGGAGATGGAGATCCTGTCTCACGAGGCTGTGGAGCAGACAGACAAGGCTAAAGACCGGATCTATATCGGATATTTAAGTGGTTCCAAAACCCATGATCAGGATTTTGCCCAGGTGGAGGCAGCACTTCTGGAGGTGATGGAGCGCCACCCGGAGGTTTACCTGAAGTTGGTGGGTGTGCTGGATGAATCCGGAATGGAGCCGGTGCAGAACCGCATCGAGAAGCTTCCGTTTATGGACTGGAGACAGCTGCCTGCCGTGATCGCAGGACTTGATATCAATCTGATGCCGCTAGAGAACAGCCTGTTCCACTGGTGCAAATCCGAGAATAAGTGGACAGAGGCTGCCCTTGTAAAGGTTCCGAGTGTCATGAGCCGTAACTGTGAGATGGAATACGTGGTCGAAAACGGAAAAGATGGCTGGATGTGCACCACAAAAGAAGAGTGGGTCAATGCCCTGGAAGCTCTGGTTACTGATGAGAAGGCCAGAAAAGCCATGGGTGAGACCGCACATCAGAAGGTTATGGAACATTACCTTACAGTAAATACCGGAAAGGATGCAATGGAGGAATTGTTATGCAGCGAGAGCTATACGAAGTAGAAAAGGACAGGTTTGACCTGAAGGACAGTTCTCTGTATCACCTTCAGGGAACCTGGCCGAAGGATCATAAGCCGGAAGCCGTTCTTGACGGGGAAAAGCTTCCGGCAGCCATCAGTGCCCAGGAGCGTGTCAGCGCCCTGGAGCGCTTTAAGGATCTGGATCTGGTAAACGGAGAACGTGTGCAGATGGAAATCTGCCTGCCGGATCTGGAGGGCAAAAAGAAGCTTGTTGTTTATGCGGTAAAGGGTGAAAAACGTATCCGGTGGTTTTCTGTTCCTGCAGCACAGCTTTACAGGAAACAGGGAAAACCGCAGTACTTTATTGAGAGCATCGAGGTGGAAGCCGGGGAAAAGATCTGCCGTGTCCGTGGCTGGGCAGCCTTTAACAGCCCCCTGACCATACGCCTGGAGGATCGCAGCCGGAAGGAAATCCCCTGCGAGATCACCAGACTGAAACGTGTGGATGTACAGAATCAGTACCAGGAAACAGAGATCGATGAGAAGAGCGGTTTTTTCTTTGAATTCCATTATGACAGTGTGAAGGAATTCTACATTGTATTTGAGGCAGGCAATGTGCGGACGCTTCGTCTGGTACATCTGCAGCCACAGAAGCGCCTTGCGGAGAAAGCTGCGGTATATTTCCGTAAGGGAAGCCGTTACATGAAGCTTCACGGGGCAGCAGCCCTTACCGGAAAGGTATTTGGAAAGGTGCTGGACCGTAAAAACCGTCCGGTGGATTATTCCAAATGGATCGTGAAGCATCTGCCGGACAAGGCAGAGCTTGCAGAAGAAAGAAAAACGAAATTTTCCAGGAATCCAAAATTCAGTATTGTGATCCCGCTTTACAAAACACCGGAAAAATATCTCCAGCAGCTGGTAGATTCCATAGAAGCCCAGACCTACGGGAACTGGGAACTCTGTCTTTCCGACGGAAGCGGAGCAGATTCTCCTCTTACCGATTATCTGAACAGGCTGGAAAAAAGTGATGACAGGATCCGTGTGATTCGCAACGACCAGGCACTTCAGATCGCAGAGAATACCAATGCGGCCATGAAAGCGGCAACAGGAGATTATATCGTATTTGCAGATCATGATGATGAGCTGACGCCGGACGCTCTGTTCCGGTGTGTGAAAGCGCTGAATGAGGATCCGGAGCTTAAGGTTCTGTATTCCGATGAAGATAAGATGTCCATGGACGGGCACAAATTCTTTCAACCGCATTTCAAACCGGACTTCAATATTGATCTTTTGTGTACAGTAAACTACATCTGTCATCTTTTTGTCGTAAAAAAAGAGATCGTGGATCAGATCGGAATGCTGAAAAAGGAATTTGACGGTGCACAGGATTATGATTTTGTGTTCCGCTGTGTGGAAGCTGCGGGAAGAGAGCAGATCCATCATATCCCCAGGATCCTTTATCACTGGAGATGCCATGAGGATTCCACAGCAGAGAATCCGGAAAGCAAAATGTATGCCTTTGATGCAGGAGCACGTGCCATCAAGGCTCATTATGACAGGCTCGGAGTTCCGGTGGAAATCGAAAAAGGTGAATATCTTGGACTTTACCGTACAAAATTCCTCTGGGAGGAAAAACCGCTGATCTCCATCATCATCCCAAACAAGGATCACATCGATGATCTGAAGAGATGTATTGATTCCATCGAAGAAAAGGCAACTTACCGCAATTATGAGTATGTGATCGTGGAGAACAACAGTACGGAGGATGAGACCTTTGCTTACTATAAAGAGCTAGAAGCATCCAATCCGAAAGCCCATGTGGTGTACTGGGATGGTATTTTCAACTATTCTGCCATCAATAATTTCGGAGCTGCTCATGCTAAGGGTGACTATCTGCTTCTTCTCAACAATGATACGGAGATCATCAGCCCGGACTGTCTGGAGCAGCTTTTGGGATACTGTATGAGACCGGATGTGGGAGCTGTAGGAGCGCGGCTCTATTATGAGGATGATACCGTGCAGCATGCAGGAGTAGTCGTTGGCTTCGGCGGCATTGCGGGACACTGCTTTGTGCAGCAGAAGAGAGACGCTACCGGATACTGCCACAGGATCATCTGTGCCCAGGATTACAGCGCGGTAACCGCAGCCTGCATGATGGTGAAGCGTGAGGCCTTTGATAAGGTTCACGGATTAAGTGAGGAATTTCAGGTTGCCTTTAATGACATAGATTTCTGCCTCCGTCTGGGAAAAGCCGGATATCTGGTTGTATACAATCCTTATGCGGAGCTTTATCACTATGAATCCAAATCCAGAGGTCTTGAGGATACACCGGAGAAGGTGGCAAGATTTAACCGCGAGATCGCT
>NZ_JBCLNI010000028.1:0-45569 GCF_039062885.1 Blautia sp. 2227st1_G12_2227SCRN_220401
GTCTGATTTCATCTGGATCCATGCATCGGGATTTTCCACGTAATACTTCGGACAGTCTTTACCTGTGACATCATAATGACGGATCACCTGATCCGAAGTCAGTCCAAAGCGTGTACAAAGCCACGCTGTCAGCTTTACCGCCGAATCATAGGTTGCTGTATTAAACTGCCCTGTTTCATCCGGATGGCAGCATTCAATGGATATGGTATCTACATTTCTGGAATTTGTGGCATAGGATATTTCTGAAGTGGGAATACATTGTACCACTTCTCCCTCCAACCCTATCACAAAATGACTGCTGACTTTGTTGTCCTGCGTTGTCGCAAGATTTTCAAAATAATTCCGGTTGGATACGGCAGTAGATCCCGGATTGGCCGTATAATGAATGGCTATATAATTTACCTGTTCCATAGAAATCTGTGGTCTGGAATAGGAATTCGGTGTCAAAAGCTCCACATCAATAAAAGGTGCTCCTTCTGCCTGCCATTGTTCCGGTCCGCCATTTCCGCTGGCATTCCCGGATATTTCTTCCTGTCCGGACTGAGTTTCACTCTGTTCCATGCGCATCTCAAAAAATGCGTATCCTAACGCACACGCAGCAAAAGCAACGATCACAATGATACATATCAGCACAATCCTCTGCAGGATCTTGATCGGGTTCTTTTTTCTCAAAGACTTCTTTTTTCTTCTGGAAGACCCGGAGGAAGTTTTCTTTACGGAAACAGGCCGCCCGCTATGGGACGGCCTGGGTGACTTTTTACCGGTCTTACCTTTTTTTCCTTTATTATTCATCTACACTGTAGTTTGGAGCCTCTTTTGTGATATGGATGTCATGTGGATGTGACTCCTTGAGAGATGCAGCGGAGATCTTAATGAATCTGCCTGTTGTTTTCAGCTTCTCAATGTTCTCTGCTCCGCAGTAACCCATACCGGATCTTAAACCGCCAATTAACTGGAATACGGTATCCTCAACGTGTCCTTTGTATGCAACACGTCCTTCAACACCTTCTGGAACAAGCTTCTTGGCGTTCTCCTGGAAGTAACGATCCTTGCTGCCGTTCTCCATAGCTGCAATAGATCCCATTCCACGGTATACTTTATATTTTCTTCCCTGATAGAGCTCGAATGTTCCCGGGCTCTCATCGCATCCAGCAAACATGCTGCCCATCATGCAGACATTGGCGCCTGCCGCGATAGCCTTGGTGATGTCTCCGGAATACTTGATTCCACCATCTGCGATGATCGGGATTCCGTAGCTGTTGGCTACTTCATAGCAATCCATAACAGCAGTAACCTGCGGTACACCGATACCTGCAACAACACGTGTGGTACAGATAGATCCAGGTCCGATACCAACTTTAACTGCATCTACACCAGCTTCGATCAGTGCCTTGGTAGCTGCTCCTGTTGCAACGTTACCTGCGATAACCTGAAGTTCCGGATATGCAGCCTTGATCTCGCGGACTGCTTTTAAGATATTCTCAGAATGACCATGTGCGGAATCAATTACGATTACATCCACATTCGCTTTCACAAGTGCATCTACACGTGCAAGTACATTGGCTGTGATACCAACTGCCGCACCACAGAGAAGACGTCCCTGTGCATCCTTGGCTGCAAGCGGATATTTGATCTGTTTCTCGATATCCTTGATGGTAATGAGTCCTTTTAAATTAAAGTCGTCATCTACAATGGGTAATTTCTCCTTACGGGATTTCGCAAGGATCTTCTTGGCATCCTCAAGTGTGATTCCTTCCTTGGCTGTGATCAGTCCTTCAGAAGTCATGCACTCCTTGATCTTTCTGCTGAAATCTGTCTCAAATTTAAGATCACGGTTTGTGATAATACCTACAAGCTTTCTGCCTTCTGTGATCGGAACACCGGAAATACGGTATTTCGCCATCAGATCATTGGCATCTTTCAGTGTATGCTCCGGTGAAAGATAAAATGGATCTGTAATAACACCGTTCTCAGAACGTTTAACCTTATCAACCTCTTCTGCCTGTGCTTCGATGGACATATTCTTGTGGATGATACCGATACCACCCTGTCTGGCCATGGCAATTGCCATTCTGTGCTCTGTAACTGTGTCCATTCCCGCACTCATCATGGGGATATTCAGCTTTACTTTCTTGGTTAAATACGTTGAAACATCTACCTGATTCGGAATCACTTTAGAATAAGCCGGAACCAGAAGGACGTCATCAAACGTAATGCCTTCACCAATAATAGTACCCATTGCATTTCCTCCCTTGTGTAAGATATTTTAAATTTGTGAACTAGTGTAACAAAAAACAAGATTCATGTCAATCCAAAAAAACTTTACTTGGTGCAGAATTTTTCATGGTATTTGCAAGTGCGTCATCCAGTTCCAGGATCACTTTGCAGGTTTCTCCACTGTCTCTTATGATCATTGCATAGCGTTTATGATCCTCAATTCCTGATGAAAAATCATACTCTTTCATCTTCTGATTGCCATTATAATAGTCCATTCTGTGGGACTTTAATGGTGCCACAAGGTCTGCCTCCGCAAGCTGGAGCGATTTCACTCTTTTCCTTTTTGATTTTGACATGATCATATCAATGTCCAGTTCTCCGTTAACAAACAGATACTCGTACTCCAGATCTGTCTTCGGTATTACAAAATAACATGCAATACCAAGTGCAATAGCCGGTACCAGCAAAAGTACATTCAGCACAAGGCCTCCCAGGACCATGATCACCGTCAGCGCTATCAGACCGTATTTCACAACCAGATCTTTCGCTGTCTGCTTCTTTTTTACCAGAAGCTCTGAATATAAGTCACTCATTTGTTTCTTCCTTTCGTAATTTACTGACTTTTTGATTATAACACAAAAAGAGAGCCGCGTCTATGGCGCAGGCCCTCTCATTTTGTGAATTAATTATTTCACCTGCTCAGCTGATAATTACATCATTCCCATTCCCGGGTTTGCAGCCGGAGCCGGAGTATCTTCTTTGATTGTGGAAACTACAGCCTCTGTTGTAAGGAGTGTAGATGCAACACTTGTAGCATTCTGAAGAGCACTTCTTGTAACCTTAGCCGGATCAAGGATTCCGTTCTCAACCATGTTTACGTATTTCTCATTGAGAGCATCGAAGCCTGTACCGATCTCAGACTCTCTTACTTTGTTGATAATAACAGCGCCTTCCAGTCCTGCGTTTGCAGCGATGTGGAACAGCGGAGCCTCAAGAGCTTTCAGGATCACATAAGCACCTGTCTTCTCATCTCCTTCAAGTGTTGTTGCAAGTTTTGCAACCTCTTTGGAAGCATGGATGTAAGCAGATCCGCCACCTGCGATGATACCTTCCTCAACAGCTGCTCTTGTTGCTGCAAGAGCATCCTCAAGACGAAGTTTTGCTTCTTTCATCTCTGTCTCAGTAGCAGCACCTACACGGATAACAGCTACGCCGCCAGCCAGTTTTGCAAGTCTCTCCTGAAGTTTCTCTTTATCGAACTCGGATTTTGTCTCCTCGATCTGCGCACGGATCTGTGCAACACGTTTTGCAATGGCATCTTTGTCACCGAGACCATCAACGATAACTGTGTTCTCTTTTGCAACTTTAACAGATTTTGCACGTCCAAGCTGCTCCATCTTAGCTTCTTTCAGGTCAAGACCAAGCTCATCGGAGATCACCTGTCCGCCTGTCAGGATCGCGATATCCTGAAGCATCTCTTTTCTTCTGTCACCATAGCCAGGAGCTTTTACAGCTACTACCTGGAAGGTTCCTCTCAGTTTGTTGACGATCAGAGTTGTAAGGGCCTCACCCTCAACATCCTCAGCGATGATGAGAAGTTTCGCACCGGCCTGAACAACCTGCTCAAGAAGTGGAAGGATCTCCTGGATATTGCTGATCTTCTTGTCTGTGATCAGGATGTACGGATCATCAAGAGTTGCCTCCATTTTCTCCATATCTGTGGACATGTATGCGGAAATATATCCACGGTCAAACTGCATACCTTCTACAAGGTCAAGCTCTGTATGCATGGTCTTGGACTCCTCAACAGTGATAACACCGTCTTTGGAAACTTTCTCCATAGCATCAGCAACAAGCTGTCCAACCTGCTCATCACTTGCAGAGATTGCTGCTACGTTAGCGATCTGCTCTTTGCCGTTGATTGCCTGGCTCATGTTCTTGATCGCTTCTACTGCAACATCTGTTGCTTTTTTCATACCTTTTCTGAGGATGATCGGGTTGGCACCTGCTGCCAGGTTCTTCATTCCCTCATGAACCATTGCCTGAGCAAGTACAGTCGCTGTTGTAGTACCATCACCTGCTACATCGTTTGTCTTGGATGCAACTTCCTTGATGATCTGAGCACCCATGTTCTCGAATCCGTCCTCAAGCTCGATCTCTTTTGCGATGGAAACACCATCGTTTGTGATAAGCGGAGCACCGAAAGATTTGTCAAGTACTACGTTTCTTCCTTTCGGTCCAAGTGTTACTCTTACTGTATCTGCAAGTTTATTTACACCAGCTTCAAGTGCTGCTCTTGCTTCTGCGCCATATTTAATTTCTTTTGCCATGATAAAATGACCTCCTATTTATATTGATATACGATAAGATGTTTATATTATTTAATAACTGCCAGGATATCTTCCTGTTTTACAATGATGTAATCCGTACCATCCATCTTAACTTCTGTTCCTGCATATTTGGAGTAAATAACAGTGTTTCCGACTTCTACTTCCATCTTTACTTCTTTGCCATTTACAACTCCGCCAGGACCAACTGCGATAACTTCTGCCTGCTGTGGTTTCTCCTGTGCCTGTCCCGGAAGTACGATTCCGGATGCTGTTGTCTCTTCTGCTTCAACCTGTTTTAATACTACTCTGTCGCCTAAAGGTACTAACTTCATGATCTATGTTCCTCCTTTATAAGTTCCATCTTCGTCTGCTAGCACTCACTTTATACGAGTGCTAATCACTATGGCTATATTAGTGAATTTCACATATTTTCGCAACCCTTTTAAGATATGGTTTTTCTATATTATTCTGATTTTATCTCTTTTATACTCTTGTTTTCTCTTGTTTTCTCAATTTCATTATTTATTTTGATTTTATGAAACAGACAAAAAAGAGACTCCCACGCTAGCGGGAAGTCTCTTTTGTCACGTTCTTTATCTTATATCAAGCATCTGACAGTGCTGATCACATTATGCCTTCTTGCTTCTCTGTGCTTTTATCTCCTCAAGCTCATCAAAGATCACTTCATTAAGAACTTTAATGTAAGTTCCCTTCATACCGGATGAACGGGATTCGATCACACCTGCACTCTCGAATTTACGCAGTGCATTTACGATCACGGATCTGGTGATACCTACACGGTCAGCGATCTTGCTGGCAACCAGGATACCCTCATCCCCATCCAGCTCATCAAAAATATGGATGATCGCCTCAAGTTCTGAGAAGGACAGTGTACTGAATGCCGATTTAACGATCTGCTGTTTTCTGTCTTCTTCTGCGTTCTCGTCATGAACCGCACGCATCATTTCCAAGCCTACAACTGTTGTACCATACTCGCTGACAATAATATCCTCAATATCATAGGGATGATCATTGCGGTACATGAATAACGTTCCCAGTCTCTCACCTGCAATATCGATCGGATTCACGATTCCCTGATAATTTCCGGGTACATGCTCAAAGCCAAGTGTCTGGAGATTGACATTCTCCTTTGTGGAAAGAACACCAAGAAATCTCTCATTCAATAATGGGTCGATATGTCCGCCGATTTTGTCATCGATCAGCTCTGTGATCTCATCCACACCCGGGCAGATACTGACTCCCAGAACCTTACCTTTCTTACTGAGTACCAGGATATTGGAACTTAAGGTTTCCATGAGCACCTGGCAAATGTCGTTAAACACTACCTTGCTTGAGCTGCTGTTATGCAGAAGCTTATTGATTTTTCTAGTTTTATCTAGCAACTGAACGCTCATTTTTCCTCCTTTCACTTTCGTACCTTGAAAGAAATCGTTTTTCTAGTCTAATATTACACGTTATTCTGGAAATTTACAAGACTTTTTTATATTTTTTTATTTTTAACGGGATTTTCTGAAAATTGGTGGAAAAGCATTTATTCAATCAATCTTCATCTTTTGGTTTTTGTTCCACATATCCGCAGGTTTCCTGGCTGCAAACCAGCTTATTTCCCTTTTCGAGCATATAATTACCACATTTCGGACATTTCTTTGCAGAAGGTTTCTGCCAAGACATAAAATCACATTCCGGATTATTCTCACATCCGTAATATTTTCTGCCTTTTTTCGTTTTTTTCATGACAATTTCGCCGCCGCACTTCGGACATGCAACACCGATCTTCTCATAATATGGTTTTGTATTACGGCAGTCCGGAAATCCGGGGCATGCAAGAAATCTTCCATGAGGACCGTACTTGATCACCATGTTGCGGCCACAGTTGTCGCAGATCACATCCGTAACCTCATCCTGTATATCAACTTTCTCAAGCTCTTTCTCAGCCTCATCCACATCATGCTTCAGATCCGGATAGAAGTTACGTACAACCGTTTTCCACTGTACAGTACCTGCTTCCACGCAGTCCAAAAGTCCCTCCATAGTTGCTGTAAAGTTTACATCCACAATACTTGGAAAAGCCTGTTTCATAATATTATTAACAACCTCTCCAAGCTCTGTGACGTAAAGATTTTTCTGTTCCTTGGATACATAGCGTCTGCTGATGATCGTTGTGATGGTCGGCGCATACGTACTTGGACGTCCGATTCCAAGCTCTTCCATGGTCTTTACAAGTGAAGCCTCTGTGTAATGTGCCGGCGGCTGTGTAAAATGCTGCTCCGGCTTCAGTTCTTTCAGCTTCAGCTCCATACCCTTTTCCAGACTTTGACTTAAAACATTGCCCTTTTTGTCATCGCCCTCTTCTGTGTACACAGACATAAAGCCATCAAAGGCAACCTTGGATGCTGCAACCGTAAACACATACTCACCTGCTCCGATCTTGACAGACGTGGTCTCATAACGTGCCGGTGCCATTCTGCTCGCCGCAAAACGTCTCCAGATCAGCTGATATAAACGGAACTGATCCCTGGTCAGGGATTCCTTCACCAGAACTGGTGTCCTCGCAATATCTGTAGGACGGATCGCCTCATGAGCATCCTGTATCTTCTGTCCGTTTTTGATTGCCTTCTCTGTCTGAGAAACATAATCCAAACCATACTGCTCAGAAATATAAGTTCTTGCTGCTGCATCTGCTTCCTCTGAAATTCGAGTAGAATCTGTACGCAGATAGGAGATCAGACCTACCGTACCACTGCCTTTTACATCCACACCTTCATATAACTGCTGTGCCAGGCGCATAGTCTTCTGCGTAGAAAAATTCAGTGTCTTGGCAGCTTCCTGCTGCAGAGTACTTGTGGTAAACGGAAGGGGAGCGTTTTTGATCCTCTCACCTTTTTTTACTTCTGTGATCTCATATTTACAGTCTTCCAGACTTTTCAGGATCTCATCCATTTCCTGACGGTTTCTGATCGGAAGTTTTTTATCTGTTCCATAGAACTTGGCTGTCAACGGTTTCTTCTCACCCTTTACCTGAAATTCACCCTCCAGGCTCCAGTATTCTTCAGGAATGAATGCATTGATCTCATCTTCTCTGTCACAGATGATACGCAGTGCCACAGACTGTACACGGCCTGCACTTAAGCCTCTTTTTACCTTGGCCCAGAGCAGCGGACTGATGGTATAACCTACCATACGATCCAGCATACGTCTGGCCTGCTGTGCATCTACCAGATTCATGTCCAGTTCCCTGGCCTGCTTGATGGACGCCTTAACTGCTGTTTTTGTTACTTCATTAAATGTGATTCTGTGCATCTTTGCAGTATCTGTCTTCAAAGCCTGCATCAGATGCCAGGAAATTGCTTCTCCCTCACGGTCAGGGTCAGTTGCAAGATAGATCTTATCTGCTTTTTTTGCTTCTTTACGAAGTTTTGCAAGAAGTTCACCTTTTCCTCGTATTGTGATATACTTCGGTTCAAAATCATTGTCCACGTCAATACCAAACTGGCTCTTGGGGAAATCCCTCACATGACCGTTGGACGCTTCTACTGTATAATTTGCCCCCAGAAATTTCTTTACTGTCTTCATTTTAGCAGGTGACTCTACTATCACCAGATTTTTGGCCATTTTACCTCTCCTAATCTCATTCTGCCTTCCTGTCCGGCTTAAAAACTCCTGCTAAATCTCCGGGCAAAAAAGCATTTATTCAAGTCTGATATAATACTGTCTCCCGGTTTCCTTCACAAGCCCCATCAAAATAAGCTGTCCCAGGATCCCGGCTGTTTTTCCCGGTGAAAAACCGGTTTTTCTGATAATATGATCCAGATTTTTTGGTCGTAAATCGAGACAACTATACACCAAATCCAAATCCGTTGCAAGTCCTAACTTGCTTTTTTCAGACAAATTTGTCTTTTTTTTCACAGATAATCCCCACTCATCCAGAAGTATTTCCGGAGAGTATGCAATTCCTGCTCCGTCGTAGATCAGCTTGTGACAGCCTCGGCTCAGCGCATCATTTACTGCTCCCGGAATGGCGTATACCATCTTCCCCTGTTCCAGTGCACAGGTAGCTGTGATCAGTGATCCGCTCTTTTCTTTTGCTTCCACCACAAGCACCAGATCTGCCAGTCCGCTGATGATCCGGTTCCTTGCCGGAAAATAATATGCCCTGCCTTTGGTACCTGGTTCATATTCGCTGATGATCCCTCCGTTTTTTTCGGGGATTCTCCGGTAAATACCTCTGCTGGATGAAGGATAACAGATGTCCACGCCATTTCCCAGCACGGCAAAGGTCGGGGTACCACCTTCCAGAGCACCCTTGTGGCCCTCAGCATCAATGCCGGCCGCCATACCGCTGATCACCTGTACCCCATGTTCGCTTAAGAATTTTCCGTAATTAAATGCCTGTATCCGTCCGTAAGGACTGCACAGCCTTGCTCCTACAATTGCAGCTGTAGGTTTGTCATCATCCGGAAATCTTCCAATATAATATAATTGTTTTGGCATACCAGGAAGTTCCTGAAGTCTTGCCGGATAAACACTACTGTCCTTCCGGGCACACCGGATCCTTGTTTGCTGTATTTCTTCCATATAAAATACCTTCCTTTTTTCTGTTTTATGACCAGTATTTCTTATCATATGCCCGGTACGTCAGAGCTTCGCAGATATGTTCTTCCTTTATCTTTTCGGAGGATTCCATATCCGCGATGGTCCTGGCCGTTTTCAGGATCTTATGATATGCTCTGGTACTGAATTGAAACTGCTCATATGCCTGCTCCAGAAGTTTGTCTGCCCCTCCCGTCATTACACAGTATTTTTCCAGTTTTCTTCCGTCAAGCTCCCCATTGAAGCAAAATTTTTCCTTTTTGTAACGTTCTCTCTGGATCTCCTGTACTGCTTCCACCCTCTTTCTTATTTGCGCAGAGGATTCCCCTGCAATTTTCTTTTTCATTTTTGAAAAACTCACTGCCGGAACTTCTGTGCAGATATCAATACGCTCCAGGAGAGGCTGGCTGATCTTTCCAAGATAATGCGTGATCTCCCCTGACGTACAACGACATCTGTTCATATCCGGGTAAAATCCGCAGGGACAGGGATTCATCGCTGCCGCCAGCATAAAACTAGCCGGAAAAATATAAGTTCCGGCAGCTCTGGACAGATGGATCTCCTTATCTTCCAGCGGCTGACGCAGGATCTCCAGGCTTTTTCTGGAAAATTCCGGCATCTCATCCAGAAAAAGAACACCTCTGTGTGCAAGAGTGATCTCCCCCGGCCCCGGTATCCTGCCGCCACCTGCCAAAGCCTGAGGGGAACTGGTATGATGCGGACTTCGAAAAGGCCTCTGCCGGATCAGCGGATCTTTTTCCGTGAGAAGTCCTGCCACACTGTATACCTTGGTGATCTCCAGGCTTTCCTCAAATGTCATCTCCGGCATAATGGTCGGCAGACGTCTTGCCAGCATGGTCTTTCCGGATCCTGGCGGTCCGATAAAAAGAATATTATGAAAACCGCTCACTGCGATCTCTGCCGCCCGCCTGGCTCCTTCCTGCCCGCAGATGTCCGCAAAATCAACCTTTGGTATTTCCGGTTTGTTTTCTGTTTTTTCTTTTTCCTGATACGCAGCTGTATAAGTGTTTGGGTCTCTCAGACATCGGATCATGGCATTCAGACTTTTTACTCCAAACACCGGCATATCCTTCACCAGATTCCCCTCCCGGATGTTTTCCTCCGGAATAACGCAAAAGCGTAAGCCCAGCTCTCTTGCGCGGATCACCCGAGGCAAAACTCCGGCAACCCCATGGATCTCTCCATTCAGACTGATCTCTCCTACGATCATAACTCCTTCCAGAAGATCCGGTTCCAGAATTCCGGCAGCCGCAAGTACTGCAGCCGCCACAGGCAGATCAAAACCGGCTCCTTCCTTTTTCATATCGGCAGGTGCAAAATTTACAGTTACTTTTTTTGGTGGCAGACAAAGCCGGTTGTTCTTAAATGCAGTCCGGACTCTTTCCTGGGCCTCTCTCACCTGGGCAGAGGGAAATCCTACCATAGCAAAAGAAGGCAGACCATCACTGACATCTGCCTCAACCTGGATCTCACGTACTTCCATTCCGTAGATCGCTGCTGATAAAACACTCGCAAACAAATACATTCCTTTCTGCGAAAAAACGGATCCCGATCTTCCATCTTTTCGTCTTTTCAGGTCAGGCGGATATTCGAAATCCGCATTGGTTAAAAACAAGGGAATTTTCAGATAGACATTTTCTGAATTTTAGAAGATAATAAATTTAGTATAGTCCATTTTGCTCCCTTTTGCAAGGGTGCATTTCGTTCTGTTTTATACTTTCAATAGAAAGAAGAGGTGAGCACAATGAAATTTCAGCGTATTCAGGATTTACGTACAGACGCGGATCTGTCCCAGAGAGAATTAAGTGAGATTCTTCATATCAGTCAGCGTTCTTATTCCCATTATGAAACGGGATCCCGTAATATTCCTATCGAAATGCTTATCCGGCTGGCAAATTATTACGACACCAGCATCGATTATCTCGTCGGCCGCACAGACCGCAAAAAAATGATCAAATAAAGAGATCCCCGGAAATGTGGAACAGTTTCGGGAATTCCTGTATCGGGATTCCCTGATTGCCAAAATCCGGGGATTCTTTATTTTATCGTGTTTTATTTTTTTTGATCATTCCGTATAATAGGTTTCTTCTTCTCCGTAGGGAATCTCATATTCTTCTGTATTCTCATCAGAAGAATCTTCACTGCTTTCGCTGTAGGATTCCTGTTCATAGGAATTTTCGTTGCTTTCATTATAGGAAGCATCCTCTTCGGAATTTTCGGATACTTCCAGGGATGGCTCCTGCCGGGTCATAATAGACTCTGTTTTCGGATAGGTCAGAGATCCCTCTCCCCGTTCATATGTTTTTACCTTCACATAAAGCTCACCACTTTTATCGAAAACAAACTCTCCTTTTGCCTTATTCCCTTCGGAATCCTTAAAACGGAACTGTGTGGCATTTCCTGCTACCTCTGCAGTCACATCTACTTCTGCGGTCATGGAAGGATCTTTTCCATTCACTCTCTTATAGGTAAAGGAAACAGATTTCAGACTGATATCATAAATATCGATCGTTGTCAGCCCGTCTTCGCTGTACCAGATTCCCTGATAATTTTCCGGTTCAAATGCCGGAAGGATTGTCGGGACCGGTGTCAATGACGGTGTCGGTGTCGCTGTCGGAACCGGTGTTGCTGTTGCTGCCGGAGTTGCTGTCACCTCCGGAATACTGTCCAATGCAGCCAATGCGGCCTCTCTTCGTTGTTCTTTTTCCACTTTATCCCTGTGGGAAACATACAGCATCCCTCCCAGTCCTGCCAGAATAAACAGAATGATCAACAGGATCAGAACTGCTCTCAGCCGTTTTTTTCTTCTTTTGTTTTTTCTCATCTGCATTACCTCTGTTTACTATAGCATACAGGAAACCCTTCTTGTATTTCTCAATTCTGCTTATTTTTTCTCTTTGATGATACCTTTTCTGTAAGCTTCCAGAAGCTGGATCAGCTCACTGATCCTTTCCTTCAGAGCAGTTCCGGTATCGGTATCACCGACCAGTGTACGTTTGTTATTGTAGTGAACCGCCACCCTGTTGGAAACAATATCCTGCTCCTTGGCTACCGCTTCTTCCGCAGAAGTAAAAGGCTCATGAGCAGACAGGATCAGCCCGTAGGAGTTATAAACCAGTGTATAACCGGCAATCCCCGTAACCTTCTGATATGGTCTGGAAAAACCGCCGTCGATCACAAGAACTTTGCCATTGCATTTTACAGGACTCTCTCCCTCACTCTGGTGAACCGGCACATGCCCGTTGATGATGTGACCTTTTTCCGGATCTAGTTCAAATTCACGGAGCAGATCATCTACAACATTCTCATTTTCCAGAAGATGATAGTAGGCATTTTTAGTTTCTTTATGTGTTTCCTTATCTTTAATAAAATAACGTTCAAAAGTGGTCATCTTGTCTTTTCCGAACAGCGGTGAATTCGGAGCTGCCCAGATATACCACATAATATCCCTGCCTTTACGCTTTTCATCCTCATTTACAGAGAAAAACGCCCGGCGCACATAAGTCTCAAGAACATCGTACAATTCTTTTCCTTTGTAGGTTTTTCCATAAATCTGAACTTCTTTCAGACTTCCATCCTCATTAAGCGGAATACTTCCATGGAACAGAAGATTTCCATTATAAGTTTTATAAAGGCCTCCCTTGTCCAGAAGAAGCCGGACATGATTCTGCAGTTTCTCGCAGTTTCGGAACGCGGAATCCAAGCGTTCCATTACATCCTTTTCCTCTGTAGTAAGTTCATATGGCTTTTTCCAGTCAATAGTAGGAAAATATGTATCGGTCAGCGGATATTCTTTTCCGTCCGGAAGTGTGATCATTCCCTTTTTCGGATCGATCCTATGAAGCAAACAACGCTTTTCCATATGGAATTCTTTGTGCCGGCGGATCAGCTGACCCTCCAGCTTAAACTGGATAATGGCAATAGCCTTGTGCATTTTCCGTCCAAGCTCTTCTTCCAGAATACTATAGTTATTGGCATCTCCCTTCATCTCAAAAGCAGTACATGGATCATCCTTATAAGCCTCCATTGCAAAGGTTGCCAGAGGCATGAGATTGATCCCATATCCATCCTCAAGAATATCCATATTTCGGTAACGGATGCTGTTCCGGATCACCGTTGCAATGCAGGCTTTCTGTCCTGTAGCAGCTCCCATCCAGACCACATCATGATTTCCCCACTGGATATCCAGCGAATGATATTTCATCAAACGATCCATGATGAAATGCGGGCCCGGACCTCTGTCATAAATATCTCCCAGCACATGAAGATGATCCACAACAAGACGCTGGATCAGTTCTGCCAGGGCAATGATAAAATTCTCTGCCCGGCCGATCTCAATGATCGTATTGACGATGGCATCGTAATATGCTTCTTTGTCCAGAACTTCCGCTTTCTCTGTGATCAGCTCCTCGATCACATATGCATAGTCTGCAGGAAGTGCCTTACGGACCTTGGAACGGGTATATTTGGATGCCGTTGTCTTGCATACTTCGATCAGACGATAAAGTGTGATCTTGTACCAGTTCTCCATGTCTTCTTCCTGTTTTTTTACAACCTCCATCTTTTCCTTCGGATAATAGATCAGTGTGGCAAGAGAACGTTTGTCGCTGTTGCTTAAGGTATGTCCGAATACATCATCGATCTTTTTTCGTACAGCCCCTGATCCATTCCGAAGAACATGGGAAAACGCATCGTATTCTCCATGAATGTCCGACATGAAATGCTCGGTACCTTTCGGAAGGTTTAATATAGACTGCAGATTGATGATCTCTGTTGAAGCCTTTGCTATAGTAGGATATAGCTCCGCAAGTCGCTGCAGGTATCTTAATTCTTCTTTTTTCATAGTATCTGGTATCCTCCTGGGAGTTCTCACTGCCAGATCAGCCTTCAGGATAAACGGCAGTATTTTTTATTTATTGTAAGCCCTTCCGGTATCATATATCAACCCGTAAAATCAAACAGTGACATCTGATTGGACTGCGGGATATCTCCGAAAAGATCCATATCATCCATCAGATCGATAACGGTCTTGCTGACCTTGGTACGATCACGGAAATCATCCTTGGAAAGGAATCTGCCTTTTGCGGCAGCATCCACAACTGCCTCTGCTGCCTTATCTCCAAGACCCTCTATGGTATCCAGAGCAGGCATCAGTTTATCTCCGATGATCTGGAACCGGTGTGCCTTTGCCTTATAAAGATCGATCGGCACAAAATCAAAACCTCTGGCGTACATTTCCTGTACGATCCTCATATCCTTCAGTGTATCCTGTTCCTTCTTGGATGCCTCATCACCTTTTTTCCGGATCTCCGCCATATAATATTCCAGACGTTCTTTTCCCATGCACATCAGTTCATAGGAAAAGGAAGTGGCACGGATACTGAAAAATGCTGCATAATAAGCCAGTGGATGAAACACTTTATACCATGCGATACGATACGCCATCATAACATAAGCTGCCGCATGGGCTTTCGGGAACATGTACTTGATCAGCTTACAGGACCAGATATACCAGTCCGGAACATCATGCTCTTTCATAGTCTGGATCCATTCCTCACGAAGCCCCTTTCCCTTACGGACACTCTCCATGATGGTAAACGCCAGACCACTTTCCACTCCTTTTCCGATGAGATAGATCATAATATCATCTCGCGTACAGATTGCTGTGGAAATGGTAGCTGTACCATTCTGGATCAATACCTGGGCATTTCCAAGCCATACATCCGTGCCGTGGGAAAGTCCAGCAATACGTACCAGGTCGGAAAAATATTTCGGCTTGGTATCGATCAACATCTGCATGGCAAAGTCTGTACCAAACTCCGGGATCCCAAGGCATCCCAGCCTGCAGCCGCCGATATCCTCCGGGCTGATCCCCAGAGCCTGCGTTCCCGCAAACAGGGACATGACATCTCTCTGGTCCAGCGGAACTGTTCTTGCACTGATGCCGGTCAGATCCTCCAGCATACGGATCATGGTCGGATCATCGTGTCCAAGTATATCAAGCTTCAGAAGATTTCCGTCAATGGAATGGTAATCAAAATGTGTGGTGATGATATCACTGTTCACATCATTGGCCGGGTGCTGCACAGGTGTAAATTTCTCAATCTCCTCACCCATAGGCAGTACGATGATACCTCCCGGATGCTGGCCAGTGGTACGGCGGACACCGGTGCAGCCCTTCACGATACGGTTGATCTCACAGTAACGCTTGTGCTGCCCCCGTTCCTCATAATAGTTCTTCACATAACCAAATGCGGTTTTTTCCGCAAGGGTACCAATGGTTCCCGCCTTAAAGGTCTGCCCTTTTCCGAAGATAACCTCTGTATACCGGTGAGCATTGGCCTGATATTCACCGGAAAAGTTCAGGTCGATATCCGGCTCCTTATCACCTTTAAAACCAAGGAATGTCTCAAAAGGAATATCAAAGCCTTCCTTGTTCATCCTGGCACCGCATTTCGGACAGATCTTATCCGGCATATCACATCCTGCCATACCCGCGTATTTTTTCACCTCAGGGGAATCAAAATCACTGTATTTACAGTCCGGATTCGGACAGAGATAATGAGGCGGCAGAGGGTTTACCTCCGTGATACCGGACATGGTCGCTGCCAGAGAAGAACCTACAGAACCACGGGATCCAACCAGATAGCCGTCCTCATTGGACTTCCACACAAGCTTCTGTGCAATGATATACATTACCGCATAACCATTGGAGATAATAGAATTCAGCTCCCTGTCCAGACGGTCCTCCACGATCTTCGGCAACGGATCTCCGTACATTTCGTGAGCCTTCGTGAAACAGATATTCTTAAGATCCTGCTCGGAGTTCTCAATGACCGGTGGAAATTTATCCGGATGGATCGGTGATATCTTCTCGATCATATCCGCGATCTTATTGGTATTGGTGATCACCACCTCTTCCGCCTTTTCACTTCCCAGATAGGAAAATTCCTCCAGCATTTCCTCCGTTGTACGAAGATAAAGCGGGGCCTGGTTATCTGCATCAGAAAATCCGTTTCCTGCCATGATGATCCGTCGGTAAACCTCGTCCTGAGGATCCATAAAATGCACATCACAGGTGGCAACCACCGGTTTTTTGAACTGTTCTCCAAGTTTTACGATCTTCCGGTTTATCTCTTTTAAGTCTTCCTCAGAATTGATCATATCATGTTTTTCATCCGCAAGCATAAACGCATTGTTCCCAAGAGGCTGGATTTCCAGATAGTCATAAAAATTTACCAGTCTGGCGATCTCCTGATCCGGTGCATTGCGAAGAAGTGCCTGATAAAGCTCTCCTGCCTCGCAGGCACTTCCCACCAGAAGGCCTTCCCTGTATTTTTCCAGCACGCTTTTGGGAACCCTTGGTCTTCTGTGATAGTACTTTAAATGGGACTGGCTTACCAGCTTGTACAGATTGATCCTTCCGGTCTCATTTCTTGCAAAAACAATAGCATGGTATGTGGGCAGCTTTCGGATGGTATCCGGTGAAACCGCACCCTGCCTGTTCATCTCATCCACATCAAAAATATCTCTTTCTTCCAGCATCTTTACAAACCGCACAAAAATCTCTGCGGTACATGCCGCATCATCCACAGCTCTGTGGTGATGATCAAGAGAAACACCTACTGCCTTGGCTACCGTATCCAGTTTAAAACGGTTCAGGGCAGGAAGAAGGAATCTAGCCATACCAACGGTATCCACATAAGTAAAATCATCCGAAATCCCCTGCCGTTTACAGTTTTCAATAATAAAGCTCATATCAAAGTCCGCATTATGGGCCACCATCACGCAGCCCTCACAGAATTCCAGGAATTTCGGCAGTACTTCCTCTATCACAGGTGCATCCAGGACCATGGAATCATTGATGCTTGTCAGCTGCTCAATACGGAACGGAATGGGCACTTCCGGGTTTACAAAGGTGGAAAAACGATCTGTGATCTGTCCTTTTTCCACTTTTACCGCGCCAATCTCAATGATCCTGCAGGTTAGTGCTGAGAATCCCGTAGTCTCAATATCAAAAACAACAAAATCTCCATCCAGACGCTGCCCTTTGGAATTGGTGACCATACCCTTCAGATCGTCTACCAGATACGCTTCCATTCCATAGAGCACCTTAAAATCAGACTCCTTTGGAACACAACCGCCCCAGGCATCAAAGCAGTGATTTGCCTCCGGGAAGGACTGCACCACGCCATGATCCGTGATAGCGATAGCCTTATGTCCCCACTCATAGGCACGTTTTACCAATGCCTTTGCATCGCTGACACCATCCATATCGCTCATCTTGGTGTGACAGTGAAGCTCCACACGCTTCTGAGGACTGGTATCCATTCTTGTGCTGGTAAAATTGGCGATTTTCTTGATACCTGTAATATTTCCAATAGTAAGCTCACTGTCAAAACGGTCAATGGTGGTAACTCCCTTCAGCTTCAGGAATGCGCCTTTTTTTACACTTTCCGTCACTTCCGGAACCTGCTCGTTACGCAGAAACATCTTCACAACAATACTGTCCGTAAAATCGGTCACAGGGAAGATCAGGATCGTTTTCTCATTTCGGATCTCACGAGCTTCCACATCCATAACCTGACATCGGATGATAACCTCACCCATCTCACCGGTAATGCTCTCCAGCGGAATCGTTTCTCCATCAAAATCTCTGCCGTAAACCACATCCGGATTGCTGTCCCTGCGGAATCCGAAGCTGCCGCGGAAATCCCCCTTCTGAACCTTCTGCTGTTTTTTGTCAACGGATTTCTTCTCGTTTGTCTTTTCGCCGCTCTTATCTCCAGAGGTTTTCTTTGTCTCTTCCCTGGCTGTATCCTCCTGCTTCGGTTCGCTTTCCTGATCCCCGCTGAGTTTGGCATGCTTCAGGACATTTTCCACTTCCTGTTTGATCTGAAGTGCAGCATTTTTCCGGTATTTACTCTCTTTCACTTCCACAAAATCCAGTTCCACTTTCAGATCCATACCGCAGCGTTCACAGAAAACCTTATGAAAATATTCAACAAGTATTTCGCTTTTCTGTCTGGAAATAACCGTATCCGGAAGCTCCATACGCAAGGTATCTTTTCCTGTAAAAATGATTTTTGATCTACGGAACAGATTGTACTCCAGCATGTTATAGTTGCGCAGCTCCATCTCCATACTGGAACGGTAGCTTTCCAGAAAGTTCTCCGGTGTATACTGCTCGGAAAGATGAAATTTTTCCACAACTGTTACAGTCATGGGAATCCCCGGAAAGCACTGCCGTTCGATCTCATCCTCCAGCGCAAAAATATTCTTCTTGTGTATCCAGCGGCTGCTTTCGATATAAACCCTCAAATGAGTTCTTCCGGGGTTCATGGAAACCTTTGTCACAAATACCATGTCCAGAAGTTCTTCCAGCTCTTTCTTCACTTTAAGATGCGGAAATACATCAAAAAAATCTTTCTCCATTATGACTCCTGCTCATTCCAGGTAAGAAGTTCCTGACGAAGTGTATCCAAAAGATCCGTTTCCGGTACTTTTTTTACAACCTCTCCATGCCGGATCAGAAGACCAACACCATCGCCTCCTGCAATTCCGAGATCTGCTTCCTTCGCCTCTCCCGGTCCATTTACCACACAGCCCATAACCGCAACCTTAATATCAAGAGGAATATCCTGTACCATGGTCTCTACCTGGTTTGCAAGGCCGATCAGATCGATTTTTGTTCTTCCGCAGGTCGGACAGGAAACAACCTCCACGCCTCCTTTGCGAAGTCCCAGCGTTTTCAGGATCCTTTTGGCTGATTTCACTTCTTCCAGCGGTGCGCCTGTCAGAGAAACACGGATGGTATCTCCGATTCCCTGATACAGGATGATCCCAAGTCCGATAGCTGATTTGATATTTCCCGAATACAGAGTTCCTGCTTCTGTAATTCCCACATGAAGAGGATACTGTGTTTTTTCTGCGATCAGTTCATGGGCTCTGGCGCACATGAGAACATCAGAAGATTTGATGCTGATCACAAGATTGTCATATCCCATCTCTTCAATGATGTGCACCTTATCAAGAGCACTCTCCACAAGTCCTTCGGCTGTAACACCGTGATATTTTTCTACCAGTTCTTTTTCAAGGGAACCGCTGTTTACTCCTACACGAATAGGGATATTCCGTTCCTTTGCTGTATCCACAACTGCCTGGATCCTCTCTTTGGAACCGATATTTCCCGGATTGATACGGATCTTGTCCGCACCGTTCTCCATGGCTGCAATGGCAAGGCGATAATCAAAATGGATGTCCGCAACCAGCGGAATATGGATCTGTTTTTTGATCTGGGATAAAGCCTTCGCAGCTTCCATAGTAGGAACTGCGCAGCGGATAATATCACAGCCTGCTTTTTCCAGTGAAAGGATCTGCGCAACCGTTGCTTCTACATCTTCAGTTTTCGTATTGGTCATGGACTGGATAAGGATCGGATTTCCTCCTCCGATAACACGATTTCCAATTTTTATTACTTTTGTATGATCTCTGTACATAAAAATCTCCTTTATGAATCCTGAAAGGCAGGTGTCTTCAAACGCCCTGCCTTTCCTTTCCGAACTATCTTTTTACTCTTACTCCTAACGTCGGATCTCCAGCAGCTTTGTTTTCAGTTCGTTTTCCATACGTCTCATATCTGCCTCTGCTGCCTGACGTTTTTCACGGCCTTCCTGCTGGATCTTCATCACATCATCCAGTGTCTGGATCAGTTCCTGATTGGTTTTTTTCAGAGTTTCAATATCTACAATACCACGCTGGGATTCCTTTGCAGTTTCCACAGATGCCAGGTGAAGCGTTTCCGCATTTTTCTTCAGAAGTTCATTGGTAAAATCCGTAACCTGCCGTTGTGCCTGTGCGGCTTCTGTGGAGTGCGCGATCCCTAGAGCCAGCACCATCTGGCTTTTCCAGAGAGGAATGGTATTTACAATGGTTGTCTGGATCTTCTCGATCATCGTCGTATCATTGTTCTGGATCATGCGGATCTGCGGTGCAGTCTGCATAGAAATGGTTCTGGTAAGCTCCAGATCATGAAGCTTTTTCTCAAAGCGGTCACATTTGCTTTCCAGATCATTGGCAGCCTGTGCATCTTCCGGAAGTCCGCTTGCCGCTGCCTTCTGATGCAATTCGTTGAGCTTGCCTTCTCTGACTTCCCTAAGCTTCTTTTTACCCGCAAGAATGTACATGGAAAGTTCTTTAAAATATGCAAGGTTCTGCTCATACATTTTATCCAGCACGGCAGAATCTTTCATCAGACGCATCTGGTGCTGCTCCAGAGCTTCCGTGATCTTCGTCACATTTCCCTCGGCCTTTGTGTAACGGTTTTTCAGAGTTTCCACCTTCGCTGTCTGTTTTTTGAAAAAACCGAAAAATCCCTTTTCCTCTGTGGCATCAAAATCCTTCAATTCTCCTACCACATTTGCAAGAAGCTCTCCTGCCTCCCCAAGATCCTGTGTCTTCACATTTACCAGCGCTGCATCAGAAAAATCTGCCATCTTCTTCTGAGTGCCGGCTCCGTACTGCAGGATCTGGTTTGTATTTTCAATATCGATCTTTGCTGCAAAGTCTTCTACGATTTTCTGTTCCTGGGGAGATAACACCGGTTCCTCTACTGCAGGCTCCTGGGGTTTCTCCGGTTCTTTTTTTGCAATTTCTTCTTTTTCTTCCGTGAGATCCGGTTCCAAAGTCAGCACCGGTGCTTCTACCTCAAAGTCTTTAAATTCTTCTCCCATAAGCATTCTCCTTGATCAGCTGTACCTTCCGGCAGATGTCTGTATTCCAGCTTCTGATCTGCTCGTTGTACTTATTTCATTTCCGCATTCTGTTTCATTTTTTCGAAATCATCCTCTGTCAGTCCCTCCTGTGCCAGAACCGTATGCAGCACAGAAATATCGGTGGATACATCCCATGCGGTATCCCGGAATATGGAATCCAGAAGTTTCTCAAAAGCAATATTCAGTGTATCAATGGTTTCTTCAATTTCTTTCTTGGAAGCCGTGATATTCTCGCCCTGTACAGGCTGTCCATCCATATCCTCATAAGCATCCAGAAGCTTCACAGTCATGGGCAGATAGTAATCCATCATTTTCTTAAGATCCGGAATCACCTCCGGATGCTCTCCTGCACGCTCAAAAATTTTCTGAACGATCATTTCCATCCTGGAAATCTTTGCGGAAATTTCTTCCCCGGGAATGGCGTCATTGCTCTCACGGATCTTTACCAGAAATTCATTTCCTTTTCTCAGGACTTCCTGGGCTTCCGGACTCATATTCTCCTCCAGCTGAACCTTAGGATCTGCTTCCTGTTTACGAAGCTCCAGCTGCTTCTGTGTTTCCAGATACTGCTGATAGGTCTCATTGCTGGTGATCAGACAGGTTCCCTGCTCATCCACATGGCCTTCCAGAAACCAGCCCTTCTGGATCATTCTGCTGATATCTTTTTTTACAAATTTCTCGTTCTTTCCTGCTGCCTGGGCAAGCTTCTGAAAATTACAGTAGGTGTGGTCTCCCAGCGCACGGATATATTTCTGGAAACGTCCCAGTCTTCCGAGACGGCTTGTTCCCGCTCCCAAAAGAGCACCGCCACCTGCTGCGCCTGCACACATCACTCCAAGCACACCTGCTGCAAGTGCACCGCTGTGTCCAATGCCCATCCAGATCAGAAGCACCATGGCTCCAAGCCCCATGCCACTTAAAAGTATCCCACCGGAAACTGCCATCATCATGCCTTTGAGATTCTCACCGGTAGTCTTTCCGTAGAGCAGTTCCGACTGTTTCCTTGCAGCCTGCTGCTTTGCTTTTCTGCTTCTTCCGTAATAAGGGCTCTGGTATGTATAGCTTTTCTTACGGAATTCCGGATCAGCACCCGGATCAAATACGGAATTCAGCGCATTTTTCAGCGCTTCGCTTCCGGAATTAATGGCCTTATTTACTGTCTGGTTGATCGTATGGCTTAATTCGTGATAGCTGTTTGAATTCACTGCATTATCTACAATATCCTGAATCTTTTTTCCAAGGTCTTCAAATTCGTGATTGTCCATTTTTCCCTCCAGTCCATAGATAATTTTTATTATATCGAAATCATATTAAAATTACAAGCAAATGAAAAAAAGGAACAAAAAACTATTGAAGTCATCACGTAAAAGTTTTACAATGGTAAAAAGTAAAAATTGTAAACGGAGGAATCGTTATGGAAAAAAAGAACATCGACTGGTCCAGCATCGGATTCGCTTACATGCCAACCGACTACAGATACGTGTCTAATTTTAAAGATGGAAAATGGGATGAGGGTACTTTAAGCACAGACCCTAATATCGTACTCAACGAGTGTGCTGGTGTGCTTCAGTATTCTCAGAGTGTATTCGAGGGTCTGAAGGCATACACAACAGAAGACGGACATATCGTTACTTTCCGTCCTGACCTGAACGCAGAGCGTATGGCTGCATCTGCAGCAAGACTTGAAATGCCGGTATTCCCGAAGGAAAGATTTATCGACGCTGTTGAGCAGGTTGTTAAGGCAAATGCTGCATGGGTTCCGCCATATGGTTCCGGCGCAACACTTTATCTTCGCCCGTACATGTTTGGTTCCAACGCCGTGATCGGTGTTAAACCGGCTGACGAATATCAGTTCCGTATCCTTACAACACCGGTTGGTCCGTACTTTAAAGGCGGCGCCAAACCGATCACGATCCGTGTCAGCGACTATGACCGTGCCGCACCTTGCGGAACCGGTAACATCAAGGCTGGCCTGAACTACGCAATGAGCCTTCATGCTATCGTAGATGCTCACAAACAGGGCTTTGATGAGAACATGTACCTTGATCCCAAGACTCGTACAAAAGTTGAGGAGACAGGCGGAGCAAACTTCATCTTCGTTACTAAAGACGGCAAGGTTGTAACACCGAAGTCTGACAGCATCCTTCCTTCCATCACACGTCGTTCTCTGATCTACGTTGCAAAGGAGTACCTTGGACTGGAAGCTGAAGAGCGTGAGGTCTACTTCGATGAGGTTAAAGATTTTGCAGAGTGTGGTCTTTGCGGTACTGCTGCAGTTATCTCTCCTGTCGGAAAGATCAATGATCACGGCAAAGAAATCTGCTTCCCAAGCGGAATGGAGAAGATGGGTCCGGTCATCCAGAAGCTGTACGACACACTGACCGGTATCCAGATGGGACGCATCGAAGCACCGAAGGGATGGATCCACGTAATCGAGTAATTACCGGATTTTCGTCATTATACATAACATTAAGCACAAAAAAACAGACCGCCGTATTTTTTTCGGTGGTCTGTTTTTTTATTATTTCTTCATTGTTTTTCTGTACAAAGCGGGCATTCTCATTCTGCTTTATGATCTGTGCTCACATTACCTATCTTTTCTCTCGTATTTCACAAACGCATATTCCAGATCAAAGTATGTCTGTTCTTCACTCTCCGCTGTGATCTCCCAGTCCGGGTCCTCATCCAGGTTTGGAAAATACGCATCCGCTTCATATGCAAAATCGATTTTTGTCACATGAGCTGTATCACAGTACGGGAGCATCTGTTTGTAAATACTGTCTCCGCCGATACAGTACACATCCTCTGCCGGATATTTCTCCACTTCCTTCAGTGCTTCCTCGATGCTGTGAACGATCACCGCACCTTTTACCTGATAATCCCGGTTGCCGGTGATCACAATGTTGGTTCTGTTTTTCAGAGGAAGTCCGTTTGGAAAAGACTCCAGTGTTTTTCTTCCCATAACAACCACTTTTCCTGTAGTTTCCTCACGGAACATCTTCATATCTGCCGGAATACTTACCAAAAGTTCATTATTTCTTCCGATTCCCCAGTTTTTATCTGCTGCAACAATAATATTCATTCTTTCTTCCTTTCTTTATGCAATTATACTGCAATGGGAATATTTTTGATCTGTGGCCATGTCTCATAATTCTCCACGATCAGATCATCGGTGGTGAATTTATAAAAATCCTTTATCTCCGGATTCAGTTTTACTGTCGGTGCAGGATACGGTTTTCTGGAGATCAGTTCTTTAATTACCGGAATATGACGATCATAAATATGGCAGTCTGCGATCACATGAACAAGCTCTCCGGCTTCCATATCGCAGACCTGTGCGATCATCATGAGAAGAAGAGAATACTGACACACATTCCAGTTGTTTGCAGCCAGGATATCCTGAGATCTCTGGTTCAGCACCGCATTAAGGACCAGCTTGTCTTTTCCGGGTTCCTTGGTTACATTGAAAGTCATGGAATAGGCACATGGGTAAAGATTCATCTCGTGGAGATCCTGATGTACATAAATATTGGTCATGATCCTTCTGCTGTACGGATTGTTCTTAAGATCAAAAAGAACTCTGTCTACCTGATCCATCATTCCCTCTTTATACTGATGCTTCACACCTAACTGATAGCCGTAGGCTTTTCCGATGGAACCGTTCTCATCTGCCCAGCTGTCCCAGATGTGGCTGTGAAGATCATGGATATTATTAGATTTCTGCTGCCAGATCCATAGAATCTCATCCATTGCACTCTTTAACGCTGTTTTTCTTAAAGTCAGTGCCGGAAACTCCTTCCGGAGATCATAACGGTTCACAACACCAAATCTCTTGATGGTATAAGCCGGAGTTCCATCCTCCCACACAGGACGTACCTTCTCACCTTCTGTGCTGGTTCCGTTTTCTATGACATCTTTGCACATGTCAATGAATATATTATCTGCAAGACTCATTTGTTGATTTCCTCCTGTAATTTTCTTCTATTCGATCCCGGGCTGCTTTTTTTCTTAAAAATGCCCCTGAAATTTATTTTATATTCTAACACATTTCAGTCCTTACTGTCCACTTCCCCTTTAACCTCCTATCCCATTTAACCTTCTCTCCCTGTTTTTCCTTTTCCCTGTTCTTTTTCTGTATTTTTCTGGACTTTTCCATGCGGGAGTGCTATATTAAGAGCCATGAAAATACTGATTACATTATTAAAACCTTTTTCTTTTGCACCTGCGATCCTGATGATGTGCGTGATCTACTCTTTTTCCGCACAGACCGGAGATGTTTCCGGTGCCCTGAGCTACAAGATCAGCTACCAGATCGTAGAAACCAAAAACGAAATATTAGCTTCCGGCAAAAGCCTGGAACAGCTTTCCCAGGAAGCTGCCGGTATCGAATTTTATGTCCGTAAGGCTGCTCACATGACAGAATACTGCCTGTTGGCCATATCTATTTCCTTCCCCATCTATGTATACGGAGTTCGGGGAATCTGGCTGATGCTCCTTGCCGGATTTGTATGTGTAGGATTTGCCGGACTGGATGAATACCACCAGTCTTTTGTAGAGGCCCGCGGACCTTCCGTAAGGGATGTAGGGATCGACAGCTGCGGAGCAATGATCGGAATTTTGCTGGTACAGGCATTCTGCTGGTCTACCTTACATACCCCCGGCAGAAAAAAATCTCGAAAAAAGCGCAGAAACGCACAAAGACGCAGATAACTGTTTTGCGATCTGCCTGATCTAAAAAACGGAACATACATAAGGATTTTTTTGCCTTATGATGTTCCGTTTTTGCTATTACTAATCGTCATATCTCAGCAGGCATTTTACTCTCACCTGCATCCAGTTTTATTTTTCGTCTTTCTCCTCCGGTGCGTCATCCAGATTTTCCGCAAGATGCGCCCGCTCCGCAATTGACATTTTTTTCTTTGCCACGGTTTCCGGATTTTGAGAAGCTTCCTCTGCCGCTTTTTTCGCAGCAGCTTCTTCCAGCTCATGTTTCTGTGCGCCAGCCTTTGCAAGATTACGGATCGCCATGATCAAAAGCACTGCTCCGATCACAACAAAAATACCTCCCGCTGCCAGAAATACCACACCGGAGTCTTCTGCTCCGCTTATGACACTGGCGCAGAGACGATATCCTGTATACACAAGATAGCCTCCTGCAAAGATCCACAGAAGACTGCTTCTTGTGGAAGAATTTCCCTGTCCGGAATTCTTTTCCTCAGCAGTTTCCTGCTGCAGCTCTTCCTTATTTTCTCTTTTCTGTTCTTCCATGATGTATTTCTGTCCTTTCTGATATCCTTATATTTCTCTATTTGTCAGATATCTTTTCCCTGTCAGCTTCTGTTTTTTCCTTCTCTTCCGTTTCTTCTTTTACAAGTCTTCCATAAAGCTTTGTCATTTTATAAATCTTCTGAATAATTGTTTCATTGAGCTGGCCTTTTTTCATACGCCACTTCCAGTTGTCACCAAGAGTTGACGGTTCATTGATCCTTGCCTCATTTCCAAGGCAGAGATAATCCTGTACCGGGATCACACAGCGATCTGCAACACTGGACATCGCCGCACGTATCATGCTCCACACTGCCGCAGTCTCATGCTTGCCCTCACAGCCAATATAGGCCCTGGCAAAATTTCGGTCATGCTGGCTCAGATTGCGGAACCATCCTCTTGTTGTCTCATTGTCATGAGTACCTGTGTAAACAATGCAATTCCTTTCATATCTGTGCGTCAGATACGGACTGTCCTCATTCTCGTCAAAAGCAAACTGCAATACCTTCATTCCCGGGAATCCGGATTCTTCCACCATCTCGATCACACTGTCTGTAAGGAGACCAAGATCCTCTGCGATCACATCCAGCTTTCCAAGATTCTTTTCAAGCGCACGGAACAGATCCATTCCCGGTCCCTTTTCCCAGTGACCGAACTGGGCAGTTTTATCTCCGTACGGAATGGAATAATACTCATCAAAGCCTCTGAAATGGTCGATCCTTACCACATCATAAAGCTTCATACAATTTGCCATTCGGCGTGTCCACCATGCATAGCCTGTTTTCTTGTGATATTCCCAGTCATAAAGCGGATTTCCCCAGAGCTGCCCTGTGGCGGAAAAAGCATCCGGCGGACATCCGGCAACGCCGATCGGAATATTTTCCTTATCAAACTGGAACAATTCCGGCTGTGCCCAGGCATCCGCACTGTCAAACGCAACGTAGATCGGGATGTCTCCGATCATCTCCACTCCCTTAGCATTTGCATAAGCTTTCAGTGCTGTCCACTGTTTAAAAAAGCAGAACTGCTGGAAACAGTAAAATCCCACTTCTTTTGCAAGCTTCTCTCTTTCTTCAGCCAATGCAGCTTTTTCTCTGTTTTTAAGTTCCGTAGGCCATTCGATCCAGCTGATCCCATTCAGGCTGTCCTTGATTGCCATATACAGGCTGTAATCTTCCAGCCAGGCAGCATTTTCTTTTACAAACTTACGGTACTCCTGGTCTGTCTCACAGTCATAATTTTCAAAGGCTTTTCTCAAAAGCCGAAATCTGGAATTATAAATCTTCTCATAATCCACATAGCTCTCGTTTGTACCCCAGTCACAGTCCTCGCAATCACTTTTATCCAGATATCCCTCTTTTACAAAAGCCTCCAGATCAATAAAATACGGATTTCCCGCAAAGGTAGAAAAAGACTGGTATGGTGAATCTCCATATCCGGTAGGTCCGAGAGGAAGAATCTGCCAGTATTTCTGTCCTGCTCTTGCCAGCTGGTCTACAAACTCATATGCTTCCTCAGAAAAGCATCCGATCCCATATTTCGATGGCAGACTGGACACTGGAAGTAAAATCCCACTTGCTCTCATAATTTACGAATCCTCCTGTTTTCTCAGTAGTTGCGCCCTCTCACAGATGTCTGCAGGAGCACTCAGATTTTTATTATATCACTCTGTCACAGAGCGTTCAAAGTCCTTTTTTGCAGATATATGTAAATATATCATGATAAACCTTTTCCCTGTCTTTCTCATTCAGGATCTCGTGGCGCATTCCCGGATATAATTTTCCCCGGACATCCCGGTATCCTGCACAACGCATGGCACGGACAGACTTCGCAAACTGTCTCACATTTACCATGCAGGGATCCTCCGCCCCACTAATAAACAGCACCGGCATTTCCGGCTTTGTACACTTCCAGTGCTTCACATCATAGGCTCTTTTCATCAGGTCAAAAAGTGCCAGATATGCATCATCCGTAAAGGTAAATCCACAGTATTCTGAATCCGAATAATCCTGCACAACCTGCGGATCAGAGCAGATCCAGGAAAAACGGTTTTTTTCTTTTTTAAAGTGCATTGCATAGCTTCCAAAAGACATCATCTCGATCAGACCCGCACTGTGTTTAGGCCCGAAAACAGTCTTTCCCGCTTTTGCCAGAGCTACTCCGACCGGACGAAATACATTATAGCTGGGTGAGCCGCAGACGATCAGCATATCCATACAGCTGTCATGATGAGCTGCATAGGCACGAACTGCCAGAGAGCCCATGCTGTGTCCGAAAAGGATCAGCGGAATACCTGGGAAATGATCCTTGATCAAGCAGTTCACCGTATGGATATCCTGCAGCATGGCATCCGCCCCACCACCGTACATATACCCAAGATCCTCTTTACTGCGTACGCTTTTCCCATGGCCACGGTGATCATGGATCACACTTATATATTTTCGCTCTGCCATATATTCCATAAAAGGAATGTAGCGTTCCTTGTACTCACTCATTCCGTGAACGATCTGTATGATCCCACGGTATTTCTCATTACGTTCCAACTCCGGCACTACTGCCAGGCAGGAAATTTCCAATCCGTCTGCTTTTGAAGGAAATGAATACTGAATTGTCCGTAACATATATTTCACCTCACCTTTTCTGCTGCATAAAGCGGGCATTCGCATTCCGCTTTGTCACCTGTACTCAACCACTTTTTCTGTGTCTTCCAGTATATCATAACACAGGGGGTTTCTCAAACAGTAAACCTATGATATAATCGTTACGGTAACACAGGGTGATGCTGTTTGCCCGCAAATGCAAACAGATATCCTCTGACTTACCCACCCGAAAACCAGAATGACTTATTGTAAGGAGGAATAATGAATACAGAAGACAATAATGATTTTTATGACGATGAGCTCTCCAGATCATTGATCTCCAATGATTTTGAAGGCGACACTCCCCACAGAAAGAAAAAAAGCAAAAAGCCTCTCGTGATCTGTCTGATCATCCTTCTGATCGCTGCCGCAACCGGCGGAACCGCCTGGTATATGATGCAGCGCCATAAACCGGTAGAAGCCACAGAAAAATTTCTCACAGGAATGCAGAACATGGATTTTACCACAATGGAGAACCTTCTCCAGAGTCATGATCTCAGCGCTCTGGATGATGCAGATATCCGTGATTCTGCTTACACAGATTTCTTCACTACCGTCAACAAAAAAATGACCTACAAGATCACCAAAAACAAATTTGACATCCAGAACGGAACTGCCAGGATAACGGTTCACATGAAATATATTGACGGAACCAATATCTATGCAGCAACTATTCAGGAATACACCCGTAAGGTTGCTGTCGCAGCCTATGCCGGAAAGGAAATGACACAGGATGATATCCAGGAAATGCTCGCTGCACTTCTTGCCGAAAATGCTTCCACAGCTGATGAGAAATACAGTGAGATCGATATTACCTATCCTCTGATCAAAATCGGCAGCGACTGGAAGATCGTTTCTCTGGATGACACCACAGTCAAGGTTATGTGCGCAAACTTCAAAAGCGTAAAAGACGAAATATCATCCCAGCTTACGGATGACAGCACAGATAGCAGTTCTGCCGCTGCAGAGGATTCTTCCACCCCAGGCAGCACGGCCTCTGCTGAGGGCACAAGTGCATCCATTGATATTACAACTGACAAATTCTCCGTCCGTTTCAAACAGTTTGCGATTTCCAAGGACTACGGCGGAAATCCCTGTCTGATGATCTACTACGACTATACAAACTCCGGCGATTCCCAGTCCAGTGCATTTGTAGACTTCACCCTGCAGGCTTCCCAGAACGGAGAAGTTCTGGAAGGAACTTATCCGGAAGCCAGCGATGATGCTGTAGATAACTACATGAGCACCATTGATCCCGGAAAAACCGTCACTGTATGCCAGGTATTTCTTCTGAAGGATACTACCAATGATGTAACGCTTCAGGGCAAAGAAACTCTGAATGTAAGCGGCGGACAGACAACCTCTCAGATTCTGAAGCTGAAGTAAGATATCGGAATCGCCTGGCAGATATTTACGATCCAAATTCGATAAACCGGAAATTTACATTTTATCTTGCATATGAAAGGAAAACGGAAATTTCTCCTTCATGATTTTTTCATGGCTGGCAGAAATTTCCGTTTTTCTTTTTCTCATTCCTGTGTATATTTTTTCGATTCTATGAAAAACTATTTCCTGTATAACGAAAGGATGGTGACTTATGTCAAATAAATGTCTGCAGTACTTCACCCTGACCATTGCTGTGGTCGGTGCCATAAACTGGGGTCTGATCGGCTTCTTTAATTTTAATCTGGTAGCATTCCTGTTCGGAAGCATGAGCTGGCTCTCCCGGATCATCTACGGACTTGTAGGCTTATGTGGGCTTTATCTTCTGACCTTCTATACTCTGATCGATCAGGGTGAAACAACTGAATAAGCTACGCAGTAACACATAACGCGAAAAATCCTCTGCTGCATAAAAATAAAGCAGAGGATTTTTTCGCAACAAAAAAGAACTCTGATCATCCTCAGAGTTCCGAAGAGCGATAGACGGGGCTCGAACCCGCGGTCTCGACCTTGGCAAGGTCGCGCGTTACCAACTACGCCACTATCGCACAAGCGGGTGATGGGAATCGAACCCACGTATCCAGCTTGGAAGGCTGGTGTTCTACCATTGAACTACACCCGCAGTTATGAAATTATAAATCTTCATCCTTCGATGAGAGCGATAGACGGGGCTCGAACCCGCGGTCTCGACCTTGGCAAGGTCGCGCGTTACCAACTACGCCACTATCGCATAAGCGGGTGATGGGAATCGAACCCACGTATCCAGCTTGGAAGGCTGGTGTTCTACCATTGAACTACACCCGCGCATCGTCGCTTCGGTGATTACCGATCGCTTGACCGCTGCAACGATGATTAGTATATAACATACTGTTTTATTTGTCAACAGGTTTTTTTATTTTTTTTAATTTTTTTATTTATTGGATTTTTTATCAATACTCCCATACATTTGTGGCAGAAACCTGGGCCTTCGGTTTCTTGATCACAAGCTCCGGACTTTTTGCACTGACCTTGGTATTTGCAGGAATGGATTCTGTGATAAAGGTATTACCACCTATAATCGTATTCTCTCCTACAACCGTCTCACCACCGAGCACTGTGGAATTAGAATAGATCGTTACATTATCACGAATCGTCGGATGACGTTTTACATTGGCAAGCTGCTGTCCCTTTCTTGTGGAAAGCGCTCCCAGTGTCACTCCCTGATACAGTTTTACATTATTTCCGATCTCTGTAGTCTCACCTACAACCACACCGGTACCATGATCGATAAAGAAATACTCTCCGATGGTCGCTCCCGGGTTGATATCGATTCCTGTACGGCCATGAGCATATTCTGACATCACGCGCGGGATAAATGGAATCTCTTCTTTATAAAGAACATGTGCCAGACGATACACGTAGATAGCAAATAATCCCGGATATGAAAAAATGATCTCTTCCTTGCTCTTGGCTGCGGGGTCACCATCAAAACCAGCCTGTACATCTGTCAGAAGCAGTCGCTGGATCTCAGGAAGCTGCTCAAAAAATCCACAGGCAGTTCTGTCTGCATGAGCTGCTGCTTCTTCCGGTTCCTCTCCGTGATAAAGAAGTGCGATCTCGATCTGATTCTTCAATCTGTCATAAAGATCATTCAGTCTGTGTCCCACATAATACTCCGGAAATACGGTAGCACTGGTATCCGTACTGAAATATCCCGGAAATACAATAGATTTCAGATCTCTTACTATATCAATGATCACCGAACGGTTCGGCAGACGTCTACCGCTCTTCGGCATAAAAAGTTCTTCTGAAGCATAATTCTCAGTAAGACCCTTCGCCGCTCTGAGAATCGCTGATTTCTTATCGCTCATAATTCCCTCCATTTCTGCACATCCACTTCTGTCTGTACACTTTATCTCATTATCATATTATAGTCTGGAAGATTCGTCAATAATACAAAAAAGAAAAGTTTTAAAAAAGATTGACCTTTCTCCGGATACCTTATATAATAATAAAGGTTTGCATCCGGAGATGTACCCAAGTGGCTGAAGGGTCCGCACTCGAAATGCGGTAGGTCGGGCAACCGGCGCGAGGGTTCAAATCCCTCCATCTCCGCTTTTCTGCCGATTTATGACAGGAAGAATTTTATTTATATTTTATTATACAAAAAGCACTCTCATCCCTTGACAATTGTATATTTTATATGTATAATTGCAACAGTGATGAAAACACAATTTAATATAGGGGATTGGTCAAATGGTATGATAGGGGTCTCCAAAACCTTTGGTGGGAGTTCGATTCTCTCATCCCCTGCTATTAGAATCGCTGAAAAACCTTAATTAAGGATTTTCAGCGTTTTTTATTGTATGGCAGAAAAAGTGATCGCCCGGCCTGTCATATCAACATCCGGGCGATCACTTTTCAATATTTTACTTCTCACTGCATTCATATCGTGAAAATATCTGCACATATCCACATGCGCTTATCACTTCAGTTTCTTCAGATTATCCGGTCCAAATCCAAATGGCAACAGTTCCTTTAACGTAAAGATATCATATTTTTCTCTGCTGACTGCCAGTATGATCTGAAAGGTTTCCGGATCACAGAACTCCATCATAACCTGTCTGCATACTCCACAGGGTGCTGCATACTCTGTAGGAACACCATCCTTGCCGCCAACGATACAGATTGCCTGAAAGTCTCTCATGCCTTCACTGACCGCTTTGAAAAAAGCAGTTCTTTCCGCACAGTTTGTTGGAGTATAGGCAGCATTTTCTATGTTGCACCCGGTATAATAGGTACCGTTTTTTGCAAGAAGTACCGCCCCTACATGAAAATGTGAGTATGGCGCATAGGAATAGTCCATCTGTCTGATCGCCAGATCGATCATTTCTTTGATCTGTTTTTCTTCCATAGTTTTCCCACCTTTCCTGAATCAGGCATGTATACGTTATTCTGCCTTTTTCTGTGCCTGTTCTGCACGGATCAATTCACGGATTGCCTGTACTGCAACCTGGATTGCCTTATCGGTATCATGTACCACAGGATTATCCAGACCCAGCTTCTCTCTTTCCTGATTTGCAAGCACCAGGAAGCAGGAGCCCACACGTACTTTTAAATGGCTTGCCACTATAAAAAGAGCAGCGGATTCCATCTCCGACGCAAGACAGCCAAGACGTTTCCACGCTTCCCATTTATTCATCAGTTCATAGCTGACCGGCTTGGTTTCCGGCTCATGCTGGCCATAAAAGGAATCCTTACATTGTACCACACCTGTGTGGAATTCACATTCTTCTTTCTTTGCTCCTTCCACAAGTGCATTGATCACTTCCAGATTTGCCACTGCCGGGAATTCAATAGGTGCATACTCTTTACTGGTGCCCTCCATACGGATCGCGCCCGTTGCAACAACAATATCACCACTTTTTACCTCTGGCTGCATTCCACCGCAGGTTCCGATGCGTACAAATGTATCAGCCCCGCACCGATAAAGCTCTTCCATTGCGATAGAAGCGGACGGTCCGCCGATTCCGGTAGATGTCACACTTACCTTCACTCCGTCCAGTGTTCCGGTGTATGTTACGTATTCCCGGTTATCTGCTACCAAAACCGGATCCTCAAAATACTGTGCGATCTTTTTGCAGCGTTTCGGATCTCCCGGTAAAATAACGTAACGTCCCACTTCTCCTTTTGCTACCTGAATGTGATACTGTCTGTCCGCATCCTCTGAATAATTTTTCATGTTTGTTTCCCCCTTTCTCAGCTAACATTTTCCCTATTCCTTATGAATAAAAAAAGACTGCATTTTCATACAATCCAGTCCTTTATTCTTTTATTTTAACCTTGCTTCCCGTCGATTCCTGCAAAACTGTATTGTCTTACATTACAGTCAGATTTTCGTATTTGCTCAGTCAATGTCAAACCTCTTTTGTCTTTATCCCATTATAACATAGATTCATTTTCTTCAAAAGCTTAATATAAACATGTTCCACAAACCACGGTTCTGTTGATCTCATCAATGCTTCTTCCGGTGAAAACCAGGCTACACCGCTGTTTTCATCTGCTTTTATGGAAACAGCCTCTTCTGAATCTGCCTCAAGAAGATATGTTAGGTTAAAGTGCAAATGGCTGGATACATATTTTCCTTTTTTTATATGGCCGTCTACAGTCAGGGATTCCAGGGAAAAAATCTCTTCTGACGCCGGACGAACATTGGAAATCCCTGCCTCTTCTTTTACTTCTCTGACAGCAACGGACAGTAAATCCGTCTCACCATCTGCATGTCCTCCAAGCCAGGACCAGGAATTGTATATGTTGTGATATACCATAAGGACTTTCGTCCGTTCTCTGTTTACTACCCAGGCAGAAGCTGTCATATGGGCTACTGCATTTTCCCTGAAAAAAGCATTCTCATTATTTCTGATCCAATCCAGGATCAGGATTTTATCTTTTTCTTCCTGCTCATTATATGGCTTGTATTTTTCTATCTGATCGATCAGTTTCTGACGTGTTATCATTATGCACTCTGTCTCTTTCTTAAATATCCATAAATGTATTTTTAGTCAAGCGGATAAAAGCATCCGCTTCGCTACTTGCTCATAACCGGATAACTGCTTCACAGTTTATCAGAAGGAGCTTGTAACTATCTTTTTTATTTAATACCCATCCTTTAACCGGACAATATTTTTTAATTTTTTTCCATTCAGATATCGTTCCATATTTTCCATACAGATGTTCCAGATCATATCCTGGACTTCAGCGTTTCCACCGAAACTCGGGCCTGCAATGTGTGGAGTGATAAGGACGTTTTCCATATTCCAAAGAGGTGATGTCTCCGGCAATGGTTCTGTTTCAAATACATCCAGGACCGCTCCTTTTAAATGGCCTTCCTCCAGTACTCTGATCAGGTCTTCTGTTGGAATGAGGCTTCCTCTTCCTACATTAACCAGAATTGCATCTTTTTTCATGGAATACAGCCGTTCGTAATTCAGAAGGCATTTTGTTTCCGGTGTTCCCGGGAGACAGCCGATCACAATATCCGCTTTCTGAAGCTGCTGATCCAGCGCTGTCAGATCATATACCTCATCAAACTCTTTCATCTGCTGCAAATGCTCCGGGACTGCAGTTCTTTTTATTCCAGTCACATGCGTTTCAAACGCTTTCATTCTATGGGCAATATTTCTTCCTATATCCCCGGTTCCCAGGATGAGAATGTTTTTTCCATATATGGTTTCTGATGATCGATTCTGTACCCAGAGGTGTTTCTGTTTGTTCTTCCAGTAGTTCGGAAGTTCACGGTACAGCGCAATGATATTCCCGATCACATATTCTGATATGATCTTTCCAAAAGCGCCGGAAGCATTGGTTAATGTAACTCCTGTCGGGAATGCTTTCATTTTTGTATATTTGTCCGCACCGGCCCAGGTCAGCTGGATCCAGCGAAGATTTTCTGCTTTCAGGATTTCTTCTTCCTCTGGCTCTCCGATCACTACTTCTGCTGCTGCGATCGCATCCTCAGTTTCTTTGCCCTGAAATGTAAATTCGCACTGATCTCCGAATTTTGTTGCAAACTGATTTTGAATTTCTGCATTGCATTGTGGTTTTAGTAAAACTTGTATTTTTTTCATGTTTTTCTCCGCAAATCATCTTTATCAGCTATATCCTACCATAATTAACAGCCATCTGCTATTATTTTCTGTTATTTCTGCCGCTGATACCTGGTCACTACCAGGATCATGCAGACAAAAACTACCGCAAACATAGCTTCCAGTCCAATGCCTTTCCACACCGATACAGCTGCCTCACCTGTTAGGTGGCTATAACTTCCAAGAGTCTCATTTACGTTTTCATACCAGTACACAGGAAGAAACTGAGACACCTTCAGGACGTTTCTGTCCATAATATTCATGGGAACAAACACACCACACAGAAAGCACATTCCAAGAGACAGGATATTTGCGATCCCGCTTAACATGTTGCTGTTTTTTACAAAAAGACCGATCAGATAGGAAAGTGAAAGTGCCACTGCCATCATTACCAGAGTGTTCAGTACATAGTATCCGAAATTTTCTGAACCGAGAAATGTTTTTCCATACATAAGGATGGCTCCAGCCATACCGATTCCCCATAAGCCCCCACCCATCACAAACATGGCCAGAAGCCCTTCCAGACTCTGTCGTCTTGCAGAGACCGCAGATGCCTGCATTCTCTTTGGTATATCGTCTTTTTTGAAAGCCATCAGAACATATCCCATCACATAGCAAAGTAATGCAAAAAACAGATATGGAATATATCGGAAATAATAGAGCCATCCGGACGTACCACTGTTTTCATCTGTATCCAGCATAGTGACTTCTCCTCTTTTTTTATCCAGGATCGCTGTTGCCGCTTCCTTCTGGGAAAAACCGGCTTTCAGATATGTCCGCATTGTATTCAGACAGCTCTCAAGCTGCTGATCCACATAATATGCCGAATAAGATCCGGGCACCTTGGTCACAGAAATACTTTCGCCGTTTACCATACAGCTCTCATAAAAATCCTCAGGAATCACCACGATGTACTCTACATTTCTGTAAAAAAGCTCTTCCTGAAGCTTCTCCCTGTTATCCTCCAGCATGGTCACGTGATGCGTACCTTCAAGCCATTTTACCAGTCCTTCTGCAAGTGGTCCGTTGTCTTTATCCACCACTCCGATCTTTATTTTTTCGCTTTCATAGCTGGTATAAGTTTCCTTACCGGCCGCTGCCTGAAGTGCCATTGTCACTCCGAAAAAAATGCCCAGATACAGGAGGATCAGACCTGTATTTTTTTTCATGATCCTCATATAGCCTTTAAATACTGTCATAACGTTCCCTCCTGACCATGAAAAAGGATGCCGTCACCAGCACCACGCACATTACCGCCAGTGTGATCAGATTTCTATAGTATCTGGTCATATCATCATATACATTGATACAGTAAAACGCATCTGAGATCAGTGATGCAGGATTGATCCGGTTCACAAACGGAACACTTTTTTCCACGATATCCTTCATATTTCCGTTCATCAGTCCGGCAAGAAAGCTGCTTACCATAGAGATTCCAAGCATGAGCCCGATTCTGACGCCTTCCTGCATTTTTCCGAAGCTGCCTATAAACATTCCCATAGATACACCGATGAGACTTCCGAAAAAAGATACCACCAGCATTTTTCCCATCTGTCCCTGAAAATCCAGATTGAGAATATACCGGAGATACAGGATCAGAATGATCACGTCCACATAGCCCAGAGCAAAAGATGTCAGCTGGTCTGTAAGGATCAGCTTCAGCTTGTGGGTCGGCGTTACACACCGTCTGGCTGCCAGAGGTGTGATATTAGCCTGGATCCCGATCGCAGAGCCAAATCCGATAAAGCATCCATACAGGCAGGCCATGGCGATCAGTGCGTAAAAGAACTGCACATTTCCGTCAATGGTCCGGCCGCCAAGAGAGACTTCCCTTACCAAGCTGTCGGAACTTAACAAGGATTTCATGGTTTCCATATCCATCTGCGGATTTTTTTTCATGATATTGGTGATAGTCGTTCTGGTGTTTTCACAGCTGTCGAGAACTGTCTGAAGGATACTTTCTTCTATTCCGGTTCCTGCTACTGTAAGGGAAGGCTCTTTTCCCACATAATAAATCCCTTCTACTTTTTTATCCTGCAGTGCTTCCAGCGCTTCCTTTTCCGACATTTCTTCTGCTTTTAAAAGATCCGGACTGCTTTTTTCCACTTCATCCAGATAGGTCATAAAAAACGTATCCGCAGAAGCTTCCTTCACCACTGCCACCGGAACCGTCTGAAAATCTGCTTCATTGATATTTCCGAATGCAAAGTAAAAAAAGGTTCCAAGCACAAGCGGAAAGACCAGCGGCCAGAATACAATGTTAAAATTCCGGATCTTGGAAAGAAAACTGTATTTCAGTAAATGTAACATCTCCCATCCCTCCTAATCTCTTAGCTGTTTTCCGGTGATCTCCAGAAAGACATCATTTAATGTAGGCAGTTCGGAAAAGACTCTTCCAAAAGAAATATCCTGGCTTTGCAGATAATTAAGAAGACGGATCAGGTTATGCTTCGCATCGGTACAGCGCACGACCAGCACCTGTTTTTTATACTGCACATCAAACACATGCTCCAGTGTGCGGATATCCCGGAGATTTTTTTCTTCCAGGGCAATGGCTTCTACGGTGATGGTCTCTCCTGTTTTGATCATCTGCTTCAATTCTTCCTTTGTTCCCTGAGCGATGACTCTTCCGTGATCCATGATGGCGATCCTGGTACAGATCTGCTCCACTTCTTCCATGTAATGGGATGTGTAGATAATGGTGGAGCCCTGGTGGTTCAGCGTCTGGATCCCTTCCAGGATCTTGTTTCTGCTCTGTGGATCTACAGCTACCGTCGGCTCATCCATAATGATCAGTCTTGGCTTGTGGGCAATCCCGCAGGCAATGTTCAATCTTCGTAAAAGGCCCCCGGAAAGCTTCTTCGGGTACATTTTGCGGAAATCTTCAAGACCTGTAAATTCAATGGCATCCTCCACCAGCTCTTTTCTCCGTTTCCTGTCCCGTATGTAAAGGCCGCAGAAATAATCGATATTTTCCTGCACTGTCAGCTCATCAAAAACGGCTACATTCTGAAGCACGATCCCAATCTGTTCCTTGAGCTTATAGCTGTCCGGCTTCATCTCTTCTCCGAATATCTTTATTTCACCTCTGTCATATTTCAGAAGTGACAAGAGGCAGCTGATGGCCGTTGTCTTTCCCGAGCCGTTGGGACCAAGTAATCCGAAGATCTCACCCTCCCGGATATCCAGTTCCAGATGATTCAGTGCGGTAAGATCACCATATCGTTTTACCAGATTTTCTATGTGGACCATACTCTGTGGCATATGTTTTCCTCCTTTTTTACAGTCCGTTAAGCAGGACTTTTATGTCTTTTTCGCAGAAATTCATATTTCTTCTATGATGCCATTATATCCTTTTCTTCTGTCTGCTCCAAGTGTTGAATGTCACCACCTGCAAATGACAAATGTCATGTCTTTTTCAGAAGGATAGATTTTTCTTTGCAGGAAAGGAACCGGTATATTATAATAAAGGCACATTGATTTCAGAAATTTGTGCAGCAAAAGGGGTTCTCCCGGAACAGGATACGATAATTTTAGCCGGTTATCTGCCTGACTTTCGGAAAAGGCTGTAATTCTGAGAAAGGAGGGTATATTTTTTATGCGTTATTTTACAGATTCCATACTATTGCTTTTATACAGTACTTTAACATTTTTTTATGTGCCTGCAGATCAGGCTCTTGTGTTTGCCCTCCTTTTTGCGGTGATCCTTTGCTGCATTACTTATCTGGGCAGGGTATGTAAAACAGAATCCTGTTCACACAATTCTTTGCCAGTATTGAAACCCGCCGGAAATATCATTCCGGTTCTTGCAGGAAGCTATGTGATCTTTGGATTATGTTCCCTGTGGTTTTCGGATCTTCTTCTATTTTTCCCGCTGCTGCTGTATCAGACCTTATCTGCTGGGCTTTTTCCTCTGGCAGTGGCTGCGCTTCCACTTTGGGGATTTCTGGTTTTTCAGATCAATAGATTTCCGGCAGTTCTTTGTCTGCTTGGGATTTTTGGTTTCGTTCTCTCATTTTTTCTCTGGCTCTATGCCGGAAAATATCAGGCTCTTTACCAGGATTTTCATCAGATCCGGGATGACAGTGAGGAACATACGCTTCTTCTTTCTGAAAAAAACAAGGCACTTCTGGAAAAACAGGATTACGAGATTTATGCTGCTACATTGCGCGAGCGAAACAGAATTGCCAGAGAGATCCATGATAATGTGGGACATGTACTATCCCGTTCTATCCTTATGACTGCTGCCTGCAAAACCATCAACAAAAATGATTCTCTTGATCCTCTGCTTGGAAATCTGGAAGAATCCCTGAACGGTGCTATGAACAGCATCCGTTCCAGTGTACATGATCTTCATGACGATGCGATAGATCTGGAAGATGCCATAAAAGGACTTGTAAAGGATTTCACCTTCTGCCCGGTGAATCTTACTTATGATATGTCCAGGCAGATTCCAAGAGAGGTGAAATACAGTCTGATCAGTATTACAAAGGAAGGGCTTTCCAATGTGATGCGGCATAGTAATGCGGATTCTGTGGATATTCTTCTGCGGGAGCATCCTGCACTTTATCAATTGTGCATTGAGGATAATGGGACACCGGAAAATGGAATTCCGGATATTCAAACTGGATCAGACAGCAATAAGGCCAAAAATATTTCCGGTGGTATGGGACTGTCCAATATCCGTGACCGTGCAAAGACGCTGGGCGGTACGGTCCAGATTACGCAGGAGAATGGTTTTCGGATCTTTGTGACGATCCCGAAATCTGTTTCTAATTGAATCAGACAGATATTTCTCACTTTGCCGGAAACCTTCCTGATTTGATCAAAGTACTTTCCCGGCATATTGGATCCGTCTGTTTTTTCTGATCTGTAAATTTATTTTTTATAACTCATAAACAGGAGATTTTGACATGAAAATTATAATCGTAGACGACGACTGCCTGGTTGCAGGAGCACTAAAAACCATTCTTGAGGCAAACCCGGATATCGAAGTGACTGCCACCGGCTCTGATGGTGAAGAAGCCTGCTCTCTGTACAGAGAGTATCTTCCGGATATTCTTCTGATGGATATCCGTATGAAAGGAATGGACGGACTGGAAGCTTCCAGAAAGATCCTGGGCGAATTTCCGGAGGCAAAAATTCTTCTTCTGACTACTTTTTCCGATGATGAATATATTGTAAAAGCCCTCCGCCTCGGCACAAAGGGTTATCTTCTGAAGCAGGATCATACCAGCATTCTTCCAGCTCTTCAGGCGGTTTACTCCGGCCAGACCGTATTCGGCACAGAGATCATATCCAAAATCCCTGAACTCCTGCAGTCTTCCGACGGATTTGATTATGCTTCCAGAAACATCAGCGAACGGGAGCTGGATATCATCCGGCTGATTGCCAACGGATACAGCAATAAGGAGATTGCCGCAGAACTGTTTCTCAGTGAGGGAACGGTACGAAATTATCTCAGTTCCATTCTGGATAAACTGCAGCTGAGGGATCGGACTCAAGTTGCTGTTTTTTATTATCAGCATAAGTAAAAATCTCCTGCATCCAAATTCCTGTAAATATTTATTAATTTAATAGAATCGGAGGATTCCTCACAATGAACCGCTATCTTACTATCTATATCCCGAAAACAGCTGTTCCGGCACCTGTCTCCCGCTTTCTTCGCACGCAGGCAGGTCTTACAAAAAAGCAGATCAGCCAGGCGAAGTTCCGTCCCGGTGGTATCCGAAAAAACGGACAACAGTGCCGGGTAACGGAAACCGCTTATCCCGGGGATCAGATCATAGTATGCCTGGAAGCGGACGATGTGGATTCTGCCCAGCTGGAATCTTCATCCTTTATCGTCTATTCGTCCAATCACAATTTCCAGTTCTCCGCAGACGCAATTTCATATTCTGATTCCGCAGCTTCAGAATTTGCAGGTTCTGATGTCAATTCTCACAATTATCATTCACCGGCTACAACGTCACAGTTTCTTCCTGAGTTGGCGATTATATACGAAGACCAGGATATCCTCGCCATAAATAAACCTGCCGGGATTGTCACTCACCCTTCCGGTTCTCACTACAGTGACAGTCTCGCCAACCAGGTGGCTTCCTATTTCCGTTCCAAAGGAGAGCCTACCAAAGTCCGGTCTATCGGACGATTGGATAAAGAAACCTCCGGTATCCTGCTCTTTGCCAGGAACCAGACTGCTGCCGCCAGATTACAGAACCAGCGTGAAGAAGGGATTTCAGAGAAAACCTATCTGGCTGCAGTTTCCGGTTTCATGCCTGTGGATGAAGATGGAGCTTTTCACAGGATCTCCGTTCCCCTTGCACCTGACCCGGATAACCGTCTGAAAATGGTCGTATCCACAGATGGCACGCTTCCCGGAAGCAAACATGCAGAAACCCTTTATTCTGTTCTGAAATCTACCGGCCCTGACGCAGCAGCTCCGGCTTCTCTTGTAATGCTCCGTCTGAAAACCGGCCGTACCCATCAGATCCGTGTACACATGGCATCTCTCGGGCATCCTCTTCTGGGTGATTCTCTGTACTGTTTATCGGACATATCGAATCCGTTTTCCCGGGCTGCACTCCACGCATGGAAGCTTAAATTTCAACTTCCATTTTCAATTGATGAATCTGCTTCCGACACCCGGGCTTCCATGCATCATGACAAAAATGCCAAAAAAGAAATCTCCCTGGAAGCACCCCTCCCGGAAGATTTCAAAAAATTCTATGAAACGATATTCTGAAGCCATACGCCTTTTTTTACAAGGATAAATCCAATGACACATTTCATCATATCCGCTGCCTGGACCATTGCGTAGATCACAAGTACAGGCAGACCTGTAAAACGGCTTAAGGTAAATGCGATCGTTACACTTACCACCCAGATAAACACACTGTCAAACAGAAATGTAACGATGGTCTTTCCACCGGAACGCAAAGTAAAATATGTTGCATGCAAGAATGCATTCTGCGGCATGAAAAATGCTGTGAGCATAATAAAATATTTCGCCAGAGTACGTGCCTCAGCATTGGTATTGTAAAGCCTTGGAAACAGTGGTGCCATTACAAACATCACAGCTGCCACGCAGGTACAGCAGAACACAGAAAATGCGATCATCTTGTTGTCCGTATCTCTGGCTTCCTTCATCTTACCTGCCCCCAGAAGCTGTCCTACAACAATGGCTACCGAATCTCCAAGTGCGATAAATATGATATTAAATACATTGTTGATGGTATTGGAAATATTTAATCCCGCAACCACGTTCAGTCCACGGACTGAATAACATTGTGTCAGCATGGCCACTCCGGCTGCCCATAAAGTCTCATTCAGAAGCAGCGGGGTTCCCTTAATAAGTATCTTCTTTGTCAGGTTCGCCGGAACCTTTAATGTTGAATACAGACCCTGTGCAAAAATATTCTTTTCTGTATGCTTATGTGTCCAGCTCAGGACAATGCAGGCTTCCACATATCTGGAGAGCACTGTGGCAACAGCCGCGCCTCTTACTCCCATTTCCGGGAATCCGAATTTTCCATAGATCAGAAGATAATTAAATATCAGATTGATCAGCACTGCCACGATCCCGGCCTTCATTGGAAGTACGGTCTCACCGCATTCACGTAAAGTACTTGCATAGACCTGCACCATCATAAATGGCGGAAGTCCCAGAAGCATGATCCATAAATACTGTTTCCCATAAATAAGAGTATCCCTGATCTCCTGTGCAGTCCCGTCACCTTTTAAATACATGCTGATCAGTGAACCCCCTGCTGTCAGAAACAGTATAATGGTGATTGCTGTCAGAATCACTGCCATCCACAATTTATAACGAAGTGTCTGGCGGACACCCTCATGATCCTTCTGTCCGAAATACTGTGCTGTAAAAATTCCCGCTCCGGACACCCCGCCGAAAATACATAGATTATATACAAAGATCAGCTGATTGACGATCGCCGCTCCAGACATCTGTTCGGTACCGATACGACCGATCATAATATTGTCCAGAAGACTGACAAAATTTGTGATCCCGTTCTGTACCATGATCGGTACTGCAATAGACAGGACCATCAGATAAAACCTCTTATCTCCTACGAACTTTCGGAAAAAAGAAGATTTCTCTTTTACCTTCTCCATAAATTCTTCCCCCTTGTTTTTCGTTTTCCTTCATCCAAAATTCTCCACAAAAAGGAGACTGCCCACCTGAAACATTCTTCCCTTTCGTAAGCGTTGTAGCTACTACCTTACTACAAACTTCTTTTATTTTCAATAGTCTTTATAACGATAAATCTCCGCTTTTTTTGTATCTTTTTACTCCACCATACGACTCTCGTCTGCAATATCCTGATCTTTGAACTTTTGTTCCAGCTGTGTCACAATTTCAGTGTCAAAGTTTTTCAAAGTGATCTAAGCCGGCTGAAAAAAGATCTGGACCGGCTGAATCTGGTGCTGAATTATATTTCTGAGAATTACAAACGGCCTATTTCTCTGGATGAGATCGCAGGTGTTGCTTATCTCCAGGCTGGATATTTCTGCCGTTTTTTCAAGAAAAAGATGGGGGTTACATTTCTGGAATATCAGAATGAATACAGACTTTCTTTTATCTACAAAGATCTGATCAATACGAAAGACCCTGTGCATGTGATTCTGAAACGCCATGGATTCAACAATTATAAGCTGTTTCGACGGATGTTCCAGGAGCACTTCGGGTGCACACCTAAGAAGGTGCGGGAGAATATGCGGAAATAACAGTACCTTCTCTTACACCATCCAGTCTTCCCGCAAATACGAAGGAAAGTACCGCAGCGATCACTGCCATGGATACGTCAAAACAGATCTTGGTTGTTCCAAAATTTGTTTTCCATGTGAGGATAACCATATAAAAAATGATCCTATACCCGCATAAAAAAACAGCGAAATGGATTTTACTTCCATTTCGCTGTCTTGTGTTATTTCTTGTTTTCTATTATTTTTTTAGTATGTCGTTTTACGCAACCTGATTTTTGTTGTTGGTAACTGTGATCAGATGACTTTTGATCAGTACCGGACGTACTGCATTATAGATGATCGCTACCAGAATTACAGATACAACTGCATTGATAAAAGTTGCCGCCGCACTCATTTTTGCAAGTGCCTGTGCCAGTTCCTGTGGCTGTCCCAGAATGTACTGTTTGTAGAAATATCCTACGATAGGATCTGCAATTACGTTAAATGCAAGTCCTGCGACAGATGCGATCACACTCCATTTGAAAACATATTTTTTATCTGTACTCTCATTGATCTTTGCAACCTTGTGTGCCACAAGACCTACGATCAGACCGATACAGAATTTCAGTACAAAGGTTTTCGGTGCGCCTGTGATATAAACAGGGTCCATGATATCTGCAATTCCCATTCCGATAGCTCCGGCAAGTCCGCCATATACGCCACCCAGAAGCAGTGCTGCAAGTACGCAGAAAGCATTTCCGATATGAATGGATGTTGCGTCTCCGCCCGGCACCGGGATCTTGATCTGCAGAAATGTGAAGGATACATAACATAAAGCTGCTAATAACGCAGTTTCTGCAAGTTTAACTACTGTGTTGTTCTGTGTGTTCATAATAATTCCCCTCTCGTTTCGTTATTACCTTTGTTATTACTTTAATGTATGAT
>NZ_JBCLNI010000029.1:0-45045 GCF_039062885.1 Blautia sp. 2227st1_G12_2227SCRN_220401
TCCTTAGCTCAGTCGGTAGAGCATGCGGCTGTTAACCGCAGTGTCGTTGGTTCGAGTCCAACAGGGGGAGTTTTTTTGTTTCCTGTAAATGTAAAGTTTATGGGATTTTTTTATGCTTGATCTGTGACAGGATAAGGATGTAAAAACGTGCAGATATAAATAAGATATATTTATATCTGCACGTTTATTTTTGTAACTACAAATAGAAATATTGACTGTTAGAGATAATCAATAAATTTATAAAGCTATGACAGAGAAATTCTGGCTTATCGAATGAAATTAGTCATGATCTTCTGCTCTGTCTCCGGAGCGTCGATACCGGCCTTTTTACCGGCTTCAATACATTTTAACAGCCATGCCATGTTATTGCCTAACGTACGCATGATCTGGAGGCCTTCAGCGTCTTTTCTGACGTCATCCGGGGTATTGCCGTGAACCATTGTCCAGTAGTTTCCGGACACGACAGGCATCTGATGATAGGTAAAGTATTTGATCAGAACATCCAGAGTAGCAGTAGTACCGGCACGTCTTGCGGAAGCAACAGCTGCGGCAGGCTTGTGGATCATATCCTTTCCGGCCTTGGAAGCGAATTTATCCATGAATTCGATGATCTGTCCGGAAGGAGAAGCCCAGTAAACCGGAGAACCAACAATAAGGGCGTCAGCCTCTTTCATAATGGCAGCTGCGGCAGCAACGTTTTCCTGAGAAGGATCCCCGGCCTGGAAGATTTCTGCCTCCACACCGTTCTTCTTTAAGGTTTCTGCGATCTCTGTAAGAGCTGTATAAGTGCAGCCTTCTTTGCGAGGACTGCCGTTGAGTAATAAAACTTTCATTATTGTCATCCTTTCATATGATTTTTTAAGTCATCATACTTTCAATTATATACAGAGAAAAAATAATGTCAATGTTTGAAAAAAACAGAAAAAATTTTTCCGGGTAGGGTTTGAGAAAGGAAGTACAAACCCTTGGAAAGCCCATTTTATAAGGCTTTTCGGCCTGTTTTCCGGCTTTGTAAAAAAAATTGAAATTTTTCAAAAAAAAGCTTGCAATTATAAAAAAGGTATGGTATTATTTAACTCGTCGCTGAGGGAAATACAAAACAGCGAAACATAAAAAAGAAATATGGCTCCATGGTCAAGCGGTTAAGACACCGCCCTTTCACGGCGGTAACAGGGGTTCAAATCCCCTTGGAGTCACTTAAAACTAAACTGGATATTCATTGACTCGATTCAACATTTGGTGTTTAATACGCCGATGTGGCTCAATTGGCAGAGCAGCTGATTTGTAATCAGCAGGTTATCGGTTCGAGTCCGATCATCGGCTTTTTGGACCTTTAGCTCAGTTGGTTAGAGCAACCGGCTCATAACCGGTCGGTCCTGGGTTCGAGTCCCCGAAGGTCCATTTTAAAAGTTTTATATTTTGTATGGCCCAGTGGCTCAGTTGGTTAGAGCGCCGCCCTGTCACGGCGGAGGTCGAGAGTTCGAGTCTCTTCTGGGTCGTTCATATTTGGGGTCTTAGCTCAGCTGGGAGAGCATCTGCCTTACAAGCAGAGGGTCATAGGTTCGAGCCCTATAGGCCCCATTTTTGAACAAATTAATTGAATATGCGGGTATGGTGGAATAGGCAGACACAAGAGACTTAAAATCTCTCGGGGGCAACTCCGTGCCGGTTCAAGTCCGGCTACCCGCAGTATCAGTAAGATTCCTTTTTAGGGATCTTTTTTTGTATCATAAAATTAATTGATGAAAACGGGAAAATATTCCTAGCTTATTGGTAGGGATATTGACAAGGCTATTTTCCCATGATAGAATCCTGACAGTTGTAAAATAAATCGGACAGATATAAAAAATATATCCGTTGTCAGTATAAATATACATGGAAAGAATATAAGGAGAGGTCAGAAAATGCTGAATCAGTTTTCAAGAACAGAATTATTAATCGGAAAAGAAGGAATGGAAAAGCTGAAAAATTCCAGAGTCGCAGTATTCGGAATTGGCGGTGTTGGCGGATATACGGTGGAAGCACTGGTCAGAAGTGGCGTAGGTACCCTGGATCTCATTGATGATGATAAAGTATGCCTCACCAATATCAATCGCCAGATTTACGCAACAAGAAAGACCGTAGGGAAATATAAAGTTGACGTGGCCAGAGAACGTATTCTTGAAATTAATCCGGATGCAGTTGTAAATATCCACAAAACATTTTATGTGCCGGAGACAGCAGATTCCTTTGATTTTTCCCAGTATGATTATGTAGTCGATGCAATCGACACTGTAACCGGAAAGCTGATGCTCGTAGAGCAGGCAAAGGCTTCAGGAACACCGATCATCAGCTCTATGGGGGCCGGAAATAAGATGGATCCAACAGGTTTTATAGTGACAGATATTTATAAAACGTCCGTCTGTCCCCTTGCAAAGGTCATGCGCCGTGAACTGAAAAAAAGAGGAATCAAAAAACTGAAGGTGGTTTACTCACAGGAGAAGCCAATGACTCCAATTGATGATATGGCGATCAGCTGCAAGTCTCATTGCATCTGTCCTCCGGGAACAGAAAGAAAATGTACTCAGAGACGTCAGGTACCGGGAAGTAATGCCTTTGTGCCTTCCGTAGTGGGACTGATCATTGCCGGTGAGGTTGTAAAGGATCTTATTAAATAAAAATTGGATCATTCTGTGTTACTGAGAACGGAATGAACAGTAACCATTCTGTAAGAACAGATATTGCATGTATACTTATATTGTGCAATATCTGTTTTTTTGTGATAAAATATTTTTTACAGATAGTTTTGTAAATAAAAGAGAAGGACAGATAAAGTATGGGGATCGTTGAAAAATTTATAAAAGAAGGACAGCTGACAAAGGAAGAATATCCGGAACTTCTGCACTTATACCAGGATCCGGATGCGGTTCGTCTGCTTCGGGAAGAGGCTGTCCGTATACAGAAAAAATATTTTGGAAATAAAATATATACAAGAGGTCTGATAGAATTTACCAATTACTGCAGAAATGACTGCTATTACTGCGGGATCCGCCGTTCTAACAGGAATGCCAGCCGTTACCGCCTTACGAAGGAGGAAATCCTGCAGTGCTGCGAGAATGGCTATGAGCTGGGATTTCGGACATTTGTGCTCCAGGGAGGGGAAGACCCATGGTTTAATGATGACCGGATGGTTGACATCATCCGGTCCATCAAACAGGGATATCCGGACTGTGCGATCACGCTGTCCATTGGGGAGAAATCAAAAGAAAGCTATCAGAGATTTAAAGATGCCGGAGCAGACCGCTATTTACTCCGTCATGAGACGGCCAGTGAGGAACATTATCGTTATCTTCATCCGGAGAGTTTAAGTCTTACAAACCGTAAACAGTGTCTTTATACCCTGAAGGAACTGGGATATCAGATAGGTGCCGGATTTATGGTAGGTGCGCCGGGACAGACGCTGGAGTATCTGGCGGAAGACCTTGTTTTTCTTAAAGACCTGAATCCGCATATGGTGGGGATCGGACCATTTGTCCCGCACCATGATACGAAATTTGCAGAGGAACCGGCAGGAAGTGTGGATCTGACACTGTTTCTGCTGTCTGTCATCCGGATCCTGCTTCCACAGGTACTTCTTCCGGCAACCACAGCACTGGGGACCCTGGACCCCAGAGGCAGGGAAAAGGGTTTTCAGGCGGGTGCAAATGTAGTAATGCCCAATCTTTCTCCGGTGAAGAACCGTAAACAGTATGAGCTTTATGATAACAAGATCTGTACAGGCGAGGAAGCAGCAGAGTGCAGAGGGTGCCTTACCAGACGTGTGGAGTCTGTAGGCTATGAAATCGTTACAGACCGTGGAGATTCCCCGATGACAGATTGACACGGGGTACAAAATACTTTCTTTTTTCAGTGATTTAAGGTAAAATACCAGTAAGATCAGATTGCTAAAAAAATAACAGCTGGTCAGAAATAAGCGGAATTTTCCTGCAAAGCGGAATGCAGGAAAAATGATGGAGTGCGTAAAATATGGAAAAATCAGAAAATGCTGTGCGGAGCAGACTTCTGGAAGCGGGGAAGGAAGAATTCAGAGACAGGGGATTTCTGAAGGCTTCTCTTCGTGCGATCTGCAAAAAAGCAGATGTGACTACGGGAGCGCTATATTTCTTTTTTGAAAGTAAAGCAGCTCTTTTTGAAGAAATCGTGGAAGAGACGGTAGAGGATCTGAAGCGGATCATGGGAGACTTTACGGATCAGGAAAAACAACTGCATCCGGAAGAATATGACAGGATACTTATGGAATTTATCTGGGAAAACAGGGACATCGCAAAAATCCTCATAGATGGAGCTGAAGGTACCAGATATGTGAATTTCCGTGAGGATGCCTGTACGAAAATGGAGCAGATCCTTAATGAACGTTTTCAAAAGAAATGTGGACAAGAAGTTGATCACGAGCTGGTACATATCCTGGTACAGATGAAATTTCAGGGATATTGTGAACTGCTCCGGGGAAACTGCTCCAGGGAAAAACTCCTGGAAATTTCCAGAATTCTGCAGATATGTTCCAGCCAGTGCCTTCTGGCAATTGAGGCAGAACTAAACAGAAAGCATTAAAAACCATTGCTCATTCTCCTAAAGTATGTTATGATTAACTTGGTTAGTTTTAACAAACCGAGGGAGGTGTAAATAACGTGAGATCAAATGAATCATCTGAAGATTATTTGGAAACAATCCTGATCCTTGGAAACAGGAGCTCTCTTGTAAGAGCTGTGGATATCGCGGCAGAGATGGGCTTTAAGAAACCGAGTGTCAGTGTTGCCATGAAGAATCTTCGCCAGAAAAATCTCATCACAGTAGCCGACAACGGAGATATCCGTCTGACAGAGGACGGACATAAGATTGCCGATAAGGTATATGAACGTCATCAGCTGATCTCTTCCTGGCTGATGATACTGGGAGTCCAGGAAAAAACAGCGATTCATGATGCCTGCAGGATCGAGCACATAATCAGTGAGGAGAGCTTTCAGGCATTGAAAAAGGCAGTTTATGAGCTGAGGGAGCAGCAAGCTGTGCTCCATGGAGAAACTGCGGATCAGGTTTGATCCCTGCAGCAGAAGCTATCAGGAATTGACAACTGAAAAAATAAGAATATAATGGAAATCCAGGTTATGAAATGGAGGATACCAAAAGATGAAATTACTTTTTATACGACATGGAGACCCGGATTACACAATAGATTCCCTGACCGAAAAGGGCTGGAAGGAAGCGGAATTTCTTTCTGAAAAGATCGCAGCTCTTGATGTCAGGGATTTTTATGTTTCTCCGCTTGGAAGAGCAAAGGATACCGCATCCTGCACACTGAAGAAAAACGGAAGAACAGCTACAGAATGCAAGTGGCTGAGAGAATTCGACGTAAAGATCAGAAGACCGGATCTTCATGGGGAAAAGATCATTCCCTGGGACTGGCTTCCCCAGGACTGGACGAAGATTGAAAATTTCTACAGCTTTGACCGTTGGTGGGATAATGACATCCTGCGAGAGGGAAAAATGAAAGAAGAGTATGACTGGGTCACACAGAATTTTGATAAAGTTCTGGCAGAGCATGGCTATGTGCGGGAAGGACATTATTACAGAGCAGAAAAAGCCAATGAAGATACGCTTGTGTTTTTCTGCCATTTCGGTGTAAGCTGTGTACTCATCAGCTATCTTCTCAGTATCTCTCCGCTGGTGATGCTGCAGAATTTCTGTGCGGCGCCGTCATCGGTGAGTACCATTGTTACAGAGGAGAGGCGAAAAGGGATCGCGTCCTTCCGTATGAGCTCTTTTGGAGACATTTCTCATTTGTATGCGCATCAGGAGCCGCCGGCTTTTGCTGCCAGATTCTGTGAGACATATGATAACAAAGAGCAGAGACACGACTAAAAAGCGAAAGAAACGGCTGTAATATTTCGGTTTTTTCCGGAAGACCATGGTAAATAATGATCAGCAGGATTATTTTGGAAAATGATTAGACTTCGTTAATAAATTTTATAAATTTATTAGAAATTGTACAAATTTCTCTCACATTTATCCTGTATGATATAAACATCTTAAGAGAACAGAAGCTCTTAAGAAAAACTCTTTCCTTTCCCTAAAATATGTATGAAGATAAACCACCGTTCCATTGGCAAGACAGAGCCGACAGGACGGTGGTTTTGCATTGCAGAAAAAAACTGCCGAATGACAGAGGAGATAAAGATTTCCAATGTTTATCGGCAGCGTTTTTTTGTTGTTTGAGATTTATTGGATATACAGCTTCAGGCACAGCTACGGCCTACGATAGCGGTTAAAGCAGGAATATATTTCCTGGATCCTGGGCATGGCATAACCGCATGGAATATAAGAGCCTTCCGAGAAGAAGGACAATCCCTGCCTTTTCAGCTGAGTATCCAGATAAGTGATGATCTCCGGCAGAGTACGTTTTCCGTCAATAAGATGTTCGCAGGCATATTTCAGAAGCAACGCCAGGGATGCAGTTTGCTCGGAGTCGATCAGCTGCTCCACATAGCGGAGATCCACTTCGGTTTTTCCAAGAGAAAAGCCATCTTTGCCGTGAACCTTGGTTTTCGGTCTTTCCGGCTGTCCGGGACGGCTGTGGCGGGATGGAGCCACTTTGGTCCTGGTCATGATGCGATGGCTTTCCGGAAGGCGGAATGCAGGGGCCTCAATGTCTGAGAGAGGATATTCCTGACAGAGCTTTTTGGTGACTGCTGTGATGTCCACCGGATGATAATTATCCATCTGGATCACAGTATCCGCAATATGGAAAAAAGCTCCGGAGCTTCCGGCAACCAGGATAGTGGAGATTCCTGCCTTTTCATAGAGATCCCGGGCACGTTCCAGAAATGGAGTGATGGGCTCCTTTTCCCGGCAGATCACTCGCTGCATGAAGGAATCACGGACCATAAAGTTGGTGGCAGAGGTATCCTCGTCAAGGAGAAAGACTTTACTTCCTGCCTCCATACTTTCCACGATACCGGCAGCCTGTGAAGTGCTGCCGCTGGCATCCTCTGTAGAAAAGCAGAGGGTGTCTTTTTTATTTGGAAGATCGTTGATAAAAAGAGAAATGTCCACATCTTTGATAAAACGGCCGTCCTCAGAGCGAAGCTTCTGGGCAGAAGGATCGGTAATGACATATTCCCGGCCATCGCCGGAAATGTGATCGTAAATTCCCAGCTCCAGTGCGTTAAGTAAGGTGGATTTGCCATGGTAGCCGCCACCTACGATCAAGGTGATGCCGCAGGGAATGCCCATGCCTGTTATGGTTCCTCTGTGGGGCAGCTCCATGGAAACCCTCAGGCTTTCCGGAGAAACAAAAGGAACAGAGTTTTTCATCGGGCGTGAAGAGATGCCGCTTTCCCTGGGGAGGATAGCGCCGTCACTGACAAAGGCAGCCAGAGAACGTTTTTTCAGCTCCTGACGGATAAATACCTGATCTTCGGCAAGGCAGATGGCTTTTCTCAGCGCTTCCGGGTCAAGATTCCGGTAAAAAAATGCCTTGTGAATACAGACCGGAAGAAAATCGAAGAGGATTTTTTCCAGTTCGGGAGAGTTGATGGTTCTGCCATTGGCCGGGAAACCGATGAAAAAACGGGCAGTGATGCCTTTTTCCGTTATTTCACAGGCGGTACGTGCAAGAACCTCCTGACCACAGTGGCTTACTGAGATCAGGCCGCTTTTTCCGGATCCTTTTGCACGGAAGGTATAACGGTTTACCTGCTGTTCAAACTGGCGGTTCAGAAAGTCTCCCAGTGTGATGCGGGTCAGGGAATCCTTATAATATTCTGCCGGAAATCCGGTGTCTCGGTGGGAAAGCTTCACACTGATGTGAGAGGGAGAGGCAAAAGGATCCCCCTGCACGTGGTCAATGGACAAAATATAACGGTCAAACTGGTATGCACCCCGCAGAGACTTGTATGCAGGATAGCTTTTGCGGTTGATGCTGTGAAGAAGCTCTTTTAGCTGAGCAGATGCTTGCATGTTGTTTCCTCCTTTGCCCTGTTGGAGCATACAGGTAAAGTCTACGGTGAAACAGAAAGCTTTCCGTGTGTGAGATACCTGAAAATTTTGGATACAGGGCCAATTCTTAAGAACTACTATAACGAATCATAAAGATTTTGTAAAGAATGGGAATTGCGGTGGAAATTCGTAAATGTTTGACCTATAATAGTAGACAGATTGCAGATAATATGATGAGAAACGGCAGCTGCCGGAAGCTATAAAGAAAGGTGGACCACTAAAATGGAAAGAAGAAATGCGTGGCTTTCTTATAAGGAAGCAGAAGAGACAGAAATGGAGAAGCTTGCGAAGGCTTACAGAGAATTTTTGGATAAAGGAAAAACGGAACGGGAATGTGTTGCAGAAATCGTGAAGGAAGCAGAGGCTGCCGGATATGAATCTCTTGAGTCGAAGCTTGAAAAAGGCGAGAAGATCAAGGCCGGTGACAAGGTTTATGCGGTAGGGATGAAGAAGATCGTTGCTCTGTTTCATGTAGGAACGGAAGAGCTTTCCGGAGGTATGAGCATTCTCTGTGCACATATCGATTCTCCGCGACTGGATGTCAAGCAGAATCCTCTGTATGAGGATACGGATCTGGCTTATCTGGATACCCATTATTATGGTGGTGTAAAGAAATACCAGTGGGTGACACTGCCTCTTGCCATGCATGGTGTTGTTGCAAAGAAGGACGGAAGCATTGTGGAGATCAGCATTGGTGAGGATGCGGAAGATCCGGTACTTTACATCACAGATCTTCTGATCCATCTTTCCGGAAAACAGCTCCAGAAAAAGGCAGCAGAGGTTATTGAGGGTGAGATGCTGGATATCCTGATCGGCAGCAGACCTCTTGCAGAGCTTCCGGATGATTCCAAAAAGGATGCGGTAAAACAGAATGTGCTGAAGATTTTAAATGAGAAGTATGGTATTGAGGAAGAGGACTTTCTCTCAGCGGAGCTGGAGATCGTTCCGGCAGGAAAGGCAAGAGACTGTGGACTTGACCGCAGCATGATCGCAGCATATGGACAGGATGATCGTGTATGCGCTTACACATCCCTTGCGGCAATGCTGGAGATGGAGGAGACACCGAAGCGTACCGGCTGCTGTCTCCTTGTAGATAAGGAAGAGATCGGAAGCGTTGGTGCCACAGGCATGCAGTCCAGATTTTTTGAGAACAGCGTGGCAGAGCTTCTGGACGGAATGGGCTGCTATTCCGAGCTTGCATTAAGAAGAGCTCTCCGTAATTCCAGCATGCTTTCTTCCGATGTAAGTGCCGGCTATGATCCGGCCTATGGTGAGGCTTTTGAGAAAAAGAATGCAGCATATCTTGGACGTGGTATCGTTCTTAACAAGTTCACCGGAGCAAGAGGAAAATCCGGTTCCAACGATGCCAATGCAGAGTACGTTGCAAGAGTTCGCAGGATTTTTGATGATCACAATGTTGCTTTCCAGACAGCAGAGCTTGGAAAGGTTGATTTTGGCGGAGGCGGAACCATCGCTTATATTGCGGCACTTTACGGAATGGAGGTTATCGACAGTGGCGTGGCAGTGCTGAGTATGCATGCTCCGTGGGAGGTTACCAGCAAGGCAGATGTATATGAGGCATACAAGGCATATAAGGCGTTTTTACTTGATGCATAAACAGATGTATAAATGTGTGTCAGTTCTGAAGACATTCAGGTAATCTTTTCGTTACAGATCAATGAGCGGGGTTTTCCCGGAAATGGCAGAGCAGTCTGCCTGCTGCTGTTTTGGCTTGGAGCGTTCCGACAAGAAACAGCAGTATCCCCTGCAGACTTCGCTCTGTATTTTTAACCTGATCAGGGAAGCTCTCTGTTTCAATGGCGAAAAGCAATAAGCAGAGGAGGGGCTTGCCTGGGACTGATTTACTTTACAAGGAGTAATTTTATTATGGAAGATGCATTGGTACGGGTAGTAGATCTGTGCAAGGTTTACAATCCCGGAGAAAATGAGGTGCGGGCGCTGGATCATGTGAACCTGGAGATCTATAAGGGGGAATTTGTGGCTATTATCGGACAGTCCGGTTCCGGAAAATCCACCTTTATGAACATGCTGGGCTGTCTGGATGTCCCCACCTCCGGGAAATATTATCTGAATGGAACAGATGTATCCACAATGAAGGATAACGATCTCTCGGTGGTACGAAATAAGGAGATTGGTTTTATCTTTCAGGGCTTTAATCTGATTGCAAATCTTACGGCTCTGGAAAACGTGGAGCTTCCTCTGATCTACCGCGGGATTGACCGGAAAACAAGAAGAAAGCTTGCTGTGGAATCTCTTAAAAAAGTCGGACTTGAGAAACGTATGGATCATAAGCCGAATGAAATGTCAGGGGGACAGCAGCAGCGTGTGGCTATTGCCAGAGCTATCGCAGCCAGGCCGCCGGTGATCCTGGCGGACGAACCAACGGGAAATCTGGACTCTGCATCCAGCAGGGAAATTATGGAGATCCTGAAGGGAATGCACAGATCAGGAGAAACCTTGATCCTGATCACTCATGATAATGGGATCGCGGCTCAGGCCAGACGTGTGGTCCGGATCCTGGATGGAAAAATTGAATCAGATACGATCAATGAGGAATTTGTCGAGGAGGCTTAAGAATGAAAAAAGGGAAAAAGATTGTGATCGGTGTGGCAGCAGTGGCTGTTGTGGCAGGCGGTATTTACGCAGTAGCGGGAGGAAGCCGCGGTGAGACACAGATTCCTCAGGTTTCAGTTACAAAGGCGGAAACCGGAGATGTGGAAGAAATCGTGGACGCAACCGGAACGGTGGTCAGTGATGAACAGAAAACTTTTTATTCACCGGTAAACGCGCAGATAAAAAACGTATCTTTTGCAGAAGGTGATTCTGTCTCAAAGGGCACAAAACTTGTGGAATTTGAGTTGAAAGATCTGGAGAGAGATAATCAGAAGGCAGAATTGAATGTGAAATCCGGAGAGTATGATTACAAAAATTCCATCAATAAATCCGATGAGGCACAGCAGAAACAGAATGACGCCAAATCAAAAGTTTCCAGTCTGGAACAGCAGGTGAAAGATAAGCAGAACTATCTGGCATCACTGAAATCTCAGCTGGCATCTGTACAGGCGCAGGCAGCAGCAGACGCACAGGCCCAGGCTCAGGCGGAAGCCCAGGCAAAAGCCGATGCTCAGGCAGCCCAGGAGGCAGAAATCCAGAGAGCATATGCGGCAGCGCTTACTACATATCAGAATGAAACGCTTCCTCAGTATCAGAAAGAACTGGGCGAGCTGAATGCTGCCTATATTAAGGCGCAGAGCGAGTATAACCAGGCGGATAATAATTACCAGATGGCTTTTGCCCAGTGGCAGGCAGACCAGAGTGATGAGAACGCTCAGGCACTGGATGAAGCGGAGAGTACAAGAAGCCAGGCTGAGATCGACTGTCAGGTGGCGAAAGAAGCTTACGAGGATAAAAAGGCGGCTCAGCCGAAAATGCCGGAATATTCGGATTACAGCAGTGCAGGAGGGGAAGATTTTGTTACAGACGGAACACAGGACGATGGACAGGATCTGACAGACCAGGGAAGTGTATCCGCTGCTTCCACAGGTTCATCTGTGGATACTTCAGGAATTGATAATGCCATTGAGCAGGCAAGTTCTGATCTGGCAGATCTTCAGTCTGATCTTGCGACACAGAAATCCATTGCAGAGGCAGATTCCACCAGCCTTACAAAGGAGGAAAAAGAGAAGCTGCGTGTCAGCAATAATCTTACAGAACTGGATGCCAAATCCGCAAAAGAACTTGTTGAAGAAGGAAAAAAAGGCATCACGGCAGATTTTAATGGCGTTATTTCCAAGTCTGCAGTGCAGCAGGGCGCGGCAGTGACACAGGGAATGGAACTTTTTACCCTGCAGAATACAGATAAAGTCAGCGTGGATATCAATGTATCCAAGTATGATTATGCAAAGGTAAAAGAAGGCCAGACTGCGGATATCACCATTGGTGATAAGAAATATACCGGTAAAGTGACAAAGATCAGCCACATTGCGACAACCAATGAGAAAGGTTCTACTCTGATCGCAGCTACCGTCAGCATTGACAAACCTGATAAAGATATTTTCCTCGGTGTTGACGCAAAGGTGAAGATCTATGCGGAAAAGGCTGAAGATGTAGTTACGCTTCCGGCAGGTGTGGTAAATATCGGTAAAGATGGTTCTTTCTGCTATGTGCTGAAAGATGGTGTGATCACAAAACAGGATATCACAACGGGAATCAGCTCCGAGGATTTTGTTGAAATTACAGATGGAATCAGGGCAGGAGACGAGGTCATCGAGGATCTGGGTTCCCTGGAAGAGGGAATGACCGCAGAGGCAGCGCCAGCGGATGTTGACAGTGCAGCAGAGACAGGGGAGACTGCCAATGAGTAATATTTATGAATATATCAAAATGGCGATCCACAATATTATGGCCAATAAGGGAAGATCGTTTCTTACCATGCTGGGTATCATCATCGGTATCGCGTCGGTGATCGCCATTGTTTCCATTGGTGAGGGAACCAAGAATCAGATGAACAGTGAGATCAATGATATCGGCGGCGGTCAGATCGCGGTTTACTGCAGCGATGATGCCACTGCAGATAATGTCTGGATCCAGCCGGAGGATATTGATGCAGTCCGGGAACTGGATGGCGTGGAAGGTGTCAATGTTTCAGATTCCTATATCGGTGAGACTGTAACCGGAAAAGGTGATTTTAATCTGACTGTGACCGGGGAGGCCCAGGATGCCAAGCTGGTGGACAATGCTTCTATGAAGTACGGAAGCTATTTCGGGCAGAAAGAGGTGGAAGAGGGAAAAAATGTCTGCGTAATCTCCGATGCTGATGCGAAGCGGCTTTTTGGAACGGACGATGTAGTGGGAATGACTCTGGATGTCACCTGCTATGATCTGACCAAAACGTTCCGCATCTGCGGAGTTACCGCACAGAAGGAGAACGGCACTTTTGTTAGCTATACCTATGATGGCATGCCTGTGTCCATTAACGTGCCTTATACGGCCATGGATGACTTTACAGGAAGTACCGGTGAGTTTTATCAGATCACAGTCCAGGCAGATAAAAATCTGGATTCCCAGGTGGTGGCAGATAAGATCGTAAATCTTCTGGAGAGACGCCATCAGTGTGCCGGAGACGATTATTTCCAGGTACAGAGCTTCCAGGATATCATGAAATCCATGAACCAGATGCTTGGAATGGTCACCGCATTTATTTCTTTTGTTGCGGGAATTTCCCTTTTGGTAGGCGGTATTGGTGTTATGAATATCATGCTGGTGTCCGTCACAGAGCGTACTAGGGAGATCGGCATCCGTAAATCCCTTGGGGCAAAGACTTCTTCCATTATGCTTCAGTTCCTTGCTGAGGCAGCGATCCTGACCATCATGGGTGGCCTGATCGGCATTGTGCTTGGCATCGCAGGGGGTCATGTGATCTGTGCGGTGATCGGAAACAGTATGGGAACCACCATCACACCAGGGATCAGTCTGGGAACCATCCTGGCGGCAACATTATTCTCCTGTGCAGTAGGTGTATTCTTCGGAATCTATCCGGCAAGAAAAGCAGCCAAACTCAGTCCTATCGAGGCACTCAGAAGAAACTAGAAAACTGTTGCTTTGGCATCAAAAATAGCAATAAAAAATATTTTTAAAAAAAATCAAAAAAAGTTTCAAAAAACCCTTGACATTTTATAGGTCTTAGAGTATCATACATATTGTTGCAGCGGTGATACGAAATATCACAAAGGAAAAGCAACAAAGATGTGCGTTTAGCTCAGCTGGATAGAGCGTTTGGCTACGGACCAAAAGGTCGGGGGTTCGAATCCTCTAACGCACGTATAAAGCCTCTGGAATTGTTCCGGAGGCTTTTGTTTTGTGTTTCGGAAACAGGCGAAAAATTGTATTGACACTGGTAGTGGGCCAGAGTAGAATAAAAAAACAGAAAAGAAAAATTTTTGTAAAGCTGTTTGTCTGATACAAGCAGCTTTTTTCACAGGAAAAAGTAAACAACAATGAAAGTACAAAACATCTGAAATAGAGGTGAACCTATCAGGAGGAAAAAACAATGCCAGGATATCTGATCAAAGATACAACAAAAGAGGAACGTAAACAGATCGTGGAGGAATCTCTTGGAAATATTTCCGCGAACTGTGATGGCTGTATGGCGAGGCTTGCGGATATGTATCAGGATTATATTGACGGAAAGAAAGAGATCCGTGAGATCAATATGGAGTTCAATGCCAGGTATGTCCATGGAGATATGGATAAAGAGGAAAAACGAAGCTGCCCGATGTAGCGAACGGAGATTAACAGAAGCATGGATCAAAATGAAGTAAAATATGATAAGCTGCTGAAGATCAAAACCACCGGTCGTGATGATTCCAGATCGGATCAGTACTGTTATCCATACGAGCCAACGCCGTACGGGGTACTGGAACGGCTGGCGTATTGTGGATATCTGGGGAAAAAGAATCATCTGATCGACTATGGATGTGGAAAAGGCAGAGTGGATTTTTTTCTGGCGTGGCAGGTCAGATGCCGGACTACAGGCGTGGAGTACGATGAACGTATGACAAAAGCCGCAGAAGAAAACAGGCAGCGGGCTGTTTCCGGGACAAAAACATCATTTATACTGGAGAATGCAGCTCTTTTTCAGGTACCGGAATCCGCAGACAGATTTTATTTTTTTAATCCGTTTTCTGTGGAAATACTGAGAAGCATCATCGGCCGCATCCGGGAATCCTGGTATAAAAAAACAAGAGAAATGCTACTCTTTTTCTATTATCCATCTGACGAATATATTTCATATCTGATGACCGTAGAGGAACTGGAATTCCTGGACGAGATCGACTGCCAGGATCTTTTTGAAGGGAAAAATCAGAGAGAGAGGATATTGGTATTTCAGATGGGAGAGGAGTAAAAACAACATGATAAAACTGATCGCAACAGACGTAGACGGAACTCTTGTAAAAGACGGGACCATGACTATCAATCCGGAATATATGACAGTGATCCGGAAGCTGACTGAGCTGGGAATTACCTTTGTGGTGTGTTCCGGGCGGCAGTATGACAGTGAGAGGAAGCTGTTTGAGCCGGTGAAGGATCTGGTGTATTTTGTGTCAGATGGCGGTACGGTGATCCGGAAGAATGATAAGATCCTGAAGGTACATACACTTCCGGATGAGGTTTGGAAACGCATGCATCATATGGTGAAAGAAAAAATGCTGGAATGTGACTGTTTTATTGCCACACCGGAGTGCTGCTATGCGGAGAATGAGAATGGAAGGATGTTCCGGTGGCTGCGGGATTCCTATGGCTATGATATGAGAAAAGTGGATGATCTTTCTTCTCTTCAGGGAAAACAGGTGCTGAAATTCTCTGTTTATCACCCGGAACGGTGCGAGGAGCTTTGTGCACCGTATTTTACACCGGCATGGAGGGATAAGGTAACACTGGCGGCTGCCGGAAAAGAATGGATGGACAGTACACCGCCGGAGGGCGAAAAAAGTACAGCTGTCGAATTTATCCAGAAACAGTTAGGAATTTCTTCGGAGGAAACCTGTACATTCGGAGATAACCTCAACGATATTGCCATGCTCCAGAAAGCGGGAATGAGCTATGCAGTAGCCAATGCCAGAGCGGAAGTGCAGACAGCAGCCAGGGAAGTATGTCCGTCATACAGTGAAGATGGAGTCCTACAGATCCTGAAAGGGATTGTTTCTGAAAGCGGAAAATAATAAAGATACATAAAATATGTGCTTTCGGTAAAGAAAAGTCACCGGCCAGGGGTTGACTTTTAAAAACAATTCTGTTAAATTGAAAAAAATTGAAAATTTTAATTCCATGAGGGAGTAGTTCGCACGTAAGTGTGATTTGTCAACAGACCCGGTTTTTTCTGAAAAACCTGGCAAATCTTAAAGAATGAGACTCATGTATGCTTTGTTATATTTTATTGCAGCAGGGCATACATGGGTCTTTTTTATGTAACAAAAGAATGCCGGAAAGAATTTTTTTCAGCAGGGCGGGCGACAATGAATCTCCAGGTTGTGGGAAATAAAAACAGAAAGTGAGAAGAAAAATGGAAAATCTGGTAAACAGTTCACCGCTGATCCTTGTGTTAGTTTTTCTTGTGATCGGCTTTGTGTTCCTGATGAAGGGTGCGGATTTCTTTGTAGAAGGAAGCTCCAGTATCGCAAAAAGGCTGAAGGTGCCGCCGATCATCATCGGCCTTACTATTGTGGCAATGGGAACATCACTGCCGGAAACTGCAGTCAGCGTTACAGCGTCACTGGTCAATAACAATGAGCTTGCGGTCAGCAATGTGGTAGGTTCCAATATTTTTAACCTGATGGTGGTTGTTGGAGTCTGTTCCATCCTGACACCGATCCTGGTACAGAAGGAAACCATCCGGAGGGATATTCCGTTTTCCATGATCTGTGCGCTCCTTCTTCTGGGGCTGGGGATCCTGGCAGCAGGAGATACGATCGGAATGAGACTTGGTCATCTGGATGGAATGATCCTGCTGGGATTTTTTGCAGGCTATATTGTGGTAATGATCCAAAGTGCCATGAAGGCCAGGGCAGCAGGAAAAAATGTGGACATGGAAGGAATGGAAGAGCTGGAAGAAGAAATCGGCATCCTTTCCTGGCCGAAGAGCATCCTCTTTATTGTGGGAGGCGCACTTGCCATTGCCTTTGGCGGAGATCTTACGGTGGATGCTGCCAGCCGCATTGCCATTGATCTTGGAATGAGCCAGACACTGGTGGGACTGACCATTGTTTCCATCGGAACTTCCCTTCCGGAGCTGGTGACTTCCGTGGTTGCAGCCAGAAAGAACGAAGTGGATATGGCTGTGGGAAATGCGGTAGGCTCCAATATTTTTAATATCCTGATGGTTCTCGGAGTTGCATCTGCCATCAATCCGGTGGCATTGATCCGGGAAAATATTATTGATATTGTCATACTTATCGTGTTCTCGCTGATCGTGTGGATCTATGCGGCCACAAAGCAGAGGATCAGCCGGAAAGAGGGAATTTCCATGGTGTGTATGTACCTGATCTATGCAGGGTATATTATCTGGAGATAGCTGCTGTGGGCATGCAGTTGGTCTGACGTGGACAATAGTATCGTATAGAGTTTATACCAATGCAATTTATAAGAAAAGCTCCAACTGCATCAATATCGGGATACAGTTGGAGCTTTTCTGCAATTATGCTCATTTGCACTCAGAAGAGAAAGCCTTTTTTGAAGATTCTTCTGAAGCGTTCTTCTGATGCGGGGTCATATCATCACTGTCCGTCATCAGATATTTCCGGACGGCAAAAAGAATGGCGATACCGATGATCCCGATCAGTGTCTGTACAGGATCGAGATGTTCCACGACCATCTGCCTTGCTGTTGCAAAAAGCAGGACTTCGACAACAGTCTGGGCGGAATGGCGGCAGAGCATTTTTACAAACTCCACACCGACTACAAGGGACAGTGCCTGTGACAGGAAACTGGTAAAAAAGCTGGTGTCCATATCCATGACGGAGGTACCGGCAGTTGTAAGGATCAGACGCAGTCCGGACAGTGCGATCACGATAATGATCACGATGGATAACGCGATTTCTGTGTAACGGGCTGTGTTGTATATCAGTTCGTTAAAATGCTTGCGGATATTGTGGTTAACGGCGGTTCTGTCTTTCATGGGAAGTTATCCTTTCTTTTTTGCAGAAGCGGGATGATCGATAAAGCGGGTTGCAAAATAGCCGAATACGCAGGTGATGACCACCATACATGGCAAAAACAGCCAGAAGCGCTGCTGGCTCATGGTGTTGAACCATGGCGCATTGGCCTGCAGGATCATAATGATGGGCATATGCCACAGATAGATCCCGTACTGGTTCCGGGCTACGAAGTACAGCGGACGCAGAAACCTGAAATCCATTTCCGGCAGGAGGGAGAATCCCACAAGCAGTATACTGAGCAGGATCGCCAGGATGGAATGTGCCGGATAACCGGAGGAAGCGGTGCCATAAAGCCCGTGACTGTGATAATAAAAGATCCATACCAGGATCAGTGCGGTGCTTGCAATAGAAACCGGAAGTCCAAGCTTCAGCCGGTAATCCTGCATACGATCTCCGGTCTGCTTCCAGAAAGCGGCAGCAGCCATTCCCAGCACGAAATTATCCAGCGCAGAGAATACCTGACGCTCGTATACAAAATATACAGAGTTATCCGAAATCCCGGAATTGTGGAGATAGCGGACAACTGCGAACCGGCAGATAACAGTGAAAACAATGGATACAATGGCAGATACAAGCCAGTTTTTCCGGACAGCTTTATAAAGGAACGGGGCGATCAGATAAAACTGAAAGATCACGCCCATCGTCCACAGCGCACCATTGATGGAACCATGAGTCACCGGGGAAAAGTTCTCCGTAAAAGTATAATACGCCAGGATATGCCGAAGTCCCTCATTGCTGAACATCTGCGTGGACATAAAGATCAGAAGGACCGTGATACATACATAATACTGGGGCATAATGCGGATGCAGCGCTTTTTCATAAAAGCCCGCCAGCCGGGGAGACAGCCTCGCGCCTCCGAAGAAGAAAGGGAAAGATAGATCCCATATCCGCTTAACAGGAAAAACAGTGTAACTCCTACTTCACCTCCAAGAGTCAGAAGTGTGTGGATGGCTGTATGCGACTGCCATGGCTGCCCGGACAGAACGTAGCAGTGATACAGCATAATGTAGAGGATCGCCCCCGCACGGAGCAGATCGATATTTTTGATACGCTTCATAAATAAATCCTTTCCTGAAAAAAATAAGTCTGCCCCATGACTGAAACGGGCAGACAGAGATAGGTTTAGTATAGCATGAACGTGGGAGATTGGAAAGCTGTCGGAGGGAACCGTAACGAAAAATTTACTATTGCAGAATGATGTCATTGCACTGATTGACGACGCCGGAGAGACTGTAGTAGAATACAAGTATAACAGCTGGGGAAAAATCCTGAGCATCACCGGCAGCAAAGCCGGCACCATTGGAAAATCAACCCGTTCCGTTACAGAGGCTACTACTACGATGAAGAAACCGGAATGTACTATCTGAAGAACCGGTATTATGACCCGGAGATCCGGAGATTTATCAGTGCGGATAACTTTAAAAGTGAAAAAGCCTCTATGGAGACATTACATAATCGAAATTTATTTGCCTACTGTGACGATAATCCACTGGTACGTGCAGATCAGGATGGAAATGCATGGATGGTTGCAGCAGCAAGTTTTGTCGCTGGAATGGGACTTTCAGTTGGATGTCAGATGATTTTTGAGGGGAAAAATCTGTCAGAGATAAACTGGATCACTGCTGCTTCCGCAGGACTTGGAACCGCTATGGGATTTTTGGGAATTGGTGGTTCGACAACAGGTGCAGTTGTAAGTGGTGTTACTTCGTTTGCAAGTGATTATTATGAAAATAGAGATTTTACAAGTGCGGTTATAAATGGTGCGGTAAGTGCGGGAATATCATTAATTTGGAGTGCTGTAGATAATATAGGACCAAAGCAAAATCAAAAAGGATATTTGAAATATATGAGAAAAGATTACCATGACGCAAATCGAAGAATTTCAAATATGAACCTTTCATTCGCAGAGGCATTACCGCTACGAAGGGCAGTTAATGAAGAAAAAAATGAAAAAATGAGGCAATTAACAGGAAAGCAAATAAATTCTTATTCTAGAGATTATTGGAGTAATAGGAAGGTTAATTCTAATATTGCAATATGAAAGTATGGGAGAGTTATTGGCGGGGGATGTGAGTATACTCCAGGAAAAGGAACGCGGTATATGAAGTGTTATAAGTATTTAGGAAAGTTATATTGGGTTTATGTATAAGTTTTGTATGTAAAAATATATGGGAAATGTATTGGTGAGAATGGGATTCTCACCAATACAATTTGTATGTGTTTGACGACTAGGGGGGATCATAATAAACCGAAAAAGAAAAAATAATATACCTGAAAAAATTTTGTTATTTTGTATTTTATTTTTGTCATATCGTTGGATTTTTGAAGATGATAGATTCACATTTGCAGTAGCCGGTTTGGGATATATGGCATTGACTGGATGGGTATTCAGATTTGGCGGAAGAGTGGATCAGGATATTTCTTCGGAAAGTGTAGATGAAAATCCTCTATATGTTTATGGGATGATGAGAAAAAATCGAAAATGGCTTTCCGGAATCAGAGGGTGTTTTCTGTTTCAAATGTTGCTTTTGACAGATGTTTTTTTAGCAGCAGTATATTCCTGTTGGAAATGTTGGACGAATAGCAGTGGGAATGATGCGATTGAAAAAGCGTTATTATCACTGTATATTTTAATGACAGCGGGTTATGTTGAATTTTTGAGGCATAGTGCTAGGATTCATGCAAGAAGCTACATGTATATAGAGAATAAAAAAGGAATCTGGATGCCATTCAGTTTTATTTGTTGCAAATATGAGAGGTTAATAGATATCAAAACAACTTTTCCAGAAGAGGTCGAAGAACGAAACGTTGTATTTGAAAAAGGGCTTTTACATAACCAGTACCAAAAAAAGTCAGAATATGAACTGGACGAAAAAGGAAAAGTAAGTTTTTTCAAGAAAAATAGAAATAATCAGGTGAATATCTGGGCGCTTATAGATATTACAGATATGGATAGAAATGATGTTTTGTTGTTAAATGATAAATTTGCAGAGTTCTGGATCAATGAGATGACCAGAGAAGAAAAAAAGAAAGATATTCGTTTTACATTTGTAATCCAGGTAGATGAAATAAATGATTACCTGCAGGAAACTTTTTATGAAAGCGGGGGAATCTTTATGGATAAGCACAGAAGCCGGCTGCCTGTATTATATGTACGCAAACACGATATCCTGAAAGTAAAATGGGCTGATGATAATTCAAAATATATAAGTATCAATAAGGAAATGAGAAAAGAGTTAAAGAAAATATATGATGATTCGGAGATAGAATCCATTAATAGCTGAAGAAAGGAATCATATGGCGAATCTGATATTGAGCATTTTCGAAAGAGTTATAACAATATTAATGTTTATTGCATTGGCAGTTGCTCTCGTATGCAAGAAAAAATCTAAAAAGGTACCGCTTTTTATCATCAGACCAATTTTTCTGGTTGGTTTGTTATTTATCATGTTTCAGGCAGTATTTGTGCAGCGAAATTTTAGCTCGCTGGATAAAGCGATTCGGGCATATGATATTAATGCGAAGCCAATAGCAACCTTGCAGGATGAGAAATCTACATATGTTATCATGGATGAAGATGGATCTATTGAAGGAAGAATTTTTCCAAAAAATGGAAAGAAATGGAAATTGCCGGATTCAGCATTTTTCAGAAAAAGTATGAGTTATCCTTCAGAAGATGCCAATATTGATATGAGATCAATAGAAATACATGGAGCATGGTATATTGTAATACTCCCACATTATCTTATGGGGGAGAATTCTATAGATGAGGTTCACGATTCGGCTGGAACAGAATTTTTAAAAACGGAATATGAGAATATAACGGTATATTATGGATATCTGAAAACGAAACCAGACGATTACTGGATTTCTGTAGATGGAGATAAAGTAGAAATCAATCTGTGAAGCGTCAAGATTGTAGGAAAAAGAGGACATAAAAATGAATATTTCACTATCTAACTGGTGGTCGTGGGGAATCTTATTGCTGTTGCTCATGATAGTGGCAGTTGTGGATTCCAGGAAAAGAATCCCACGAAAAATATCCATATTTATACTGGTTCCGCTTTTGTCTGTGGTCATCATATTTATGATGTCCGAAAATAACAAAGAGGCTGAACAAAGTTTCCATACACTTGAGGAAGCAGTAACAGCCTATGATGATCGGTCAGATGTCGTGGCGACATTACGAGGAAAAACTTCAGCATTGGTTATTATGGATGATGGAGATGTGATGGACTCACAGATTTTTGAAAAAACAGAAAGCGGCTGGAAACTTCCGGAAGATTCAGAGTTTCAGGACACAAAGCGTTTTACAGGATACAGGATTATAGTCGACGTATCTACCGTAGCAGTTGATGGGGAATGGTATGTTGTGGTGTCACCATATCCGGGAATAAAATCTCCCATAACGAATGTATACGATTCGGAAGGAACAGAATTTTCCGAAGCAAAAGGAAGCGAAAACGTTTACTATGGATATCTGAAAAAATACCCAGAGGACTACTGGGTTTCTGCAAATGGACAGAAGATGGTTCCAATCGGGTTTTTGAAGGATTGGGTCAGAACTGGATGGAAAATAATAAGTAGTCATTAAAATAATAGATATCATAAAACAAAAGATTATTGGATTTCTATAAATGGGGAGAAGATATCGCTTGAGTGAAAAAACAAAACGTTTTTTTCTAATAACATTACTTCTGACACCAGCTTGCTACCAGATCATGCCGGAGATCAGAATGGCATTAGTATTGGCGGCAATGGGAGAAGCTGTATTATCGGCAGATAGAATTTGGGCAAGAAATGAAAGTTTTCCTTTTGCAAATTTATATGATGACAGGAATCCTCTGTATGTACGAAAAATGTTGAAAAATAGGAAATGGTTTTCCGGAATAAATGGATATTTTGTAGTACAGATTTTGCTTTTGAGTTATGTTCTTGTGATGACAGCAGGGTTCATTTCTGATCATATAATACATAGAAGATATCAGGAAATCAGACTGGAATTTTTCTGGATTTACTGGGGAATAATAATGAGTCTTGGTGTAGTGGAGGCATATTATATCCATATTTATAAGAAAAGTTTCTGCTATCCGAGAAATAAAAAAGGTATCTGGATGCCATTCAGCTTTATCGGATATGAAATGCAGGGACTGGCAGGAAGGATACTGCCTGATCCAACAGAAGAAACGGAGAAAAATCAGCCTCTGGTGTTTGAAGAATGTCTTTTTAAAAGTGGATATGCTAAAAAAGCAAATTATATATTAAAAGAGAATGACCAAATCTGTTTTTATCAGAAAAGAAAAAATCAACAGGTAAACTTATGGGCGATCATTGATATAGCAGATATGGAAAAAATGCATATCCAGCTTCTGAATGATGCATTTGAGATTTTCTGGTGTAATGAGCTGACCAGAGAAGAAAAAAAGAAAGATGTACGTTTTACCTTTGTGATCCAGACTGAGAGAATCAATGATGCTATAAGCAGGATTTTTTATGATGGATCAGGAACACGAATGTATAAACATCGAAGTCGTATGGCTGTTTTGTATGAGAAAAAACATGACATCATAAAAATAAAATGTACGGACCGTAAGTCCAGATATAAAAATATTTACAGAGAAATGAGAGAAGAACTGAAGCGGGTGATCGGAAGACGGGATGTAGATCTGTAGACGGTATGCAAAGGGGATGTGAAAAAATATGCTGATCAAAGTGATAGAACCAGTTGTATATCTGGTAATTATTGTTAATTTAGTGATTGCTATTTCTTATAAAAGAAAATCAAAAAAGACACCAGTTAAGGTTGTTGCACCAATTGTTATATTAGAAAAGAAAGAGGCAATTATACAGAAAAATGATCGACATGTTGAGCAAATCAAGTTATTTGTGTGTATATGCCCTGGTATTTGTAGGATTACTGAAATCTTTTTATTTCTATTTGGCGCCGGTCGGTGTAATGGAAATTTTGGCGGTTCTGGTAAGCCTGATGATCTCAAATATTCTATTTATTCCTACGGTTATTATACCGTCAAGATGGAAAACCCCTTATAATGTGGCGGATAGTTATAACTGTCAGAATCCATTTTATGTACACGGTATGTTAAATGACAAAAAGGAATCGAAATATGCTCTTCCTATCAGGAAAAACGGAAAGTTAAAAAGTTTTTTGTTTTTGCGAAAAATAATGATTCTGTGGCTGGGAGTGTATTTTACATATCTGGGGATGCAGTATTTAAATCCAGATATAAATAGTACAGTGATAGAAATCCTTCTGAATATCTCGCTGGCTTTTATGATTATGGCAAGATCATGCATGTGGATATTTTATGTGAAATTTTATAAAAAGAATTATAAATATCCAACAGATAAAGAAGGAAATTGGGCGCCATTCAGTTTTCTGTGCCAGAATATCAATATGTATTATGAAAATCCGGTGTGTTACAGGGATTTACAGATACATTCTGATGTAATGGAAAAAGATTTTGGAATTTATCAATATATAAATACGTATAAAGCTCCTCGAAATGGAAAAACTTTTTTCTACAGATATGACAAAACAGATGAGATACATATTCTGGCATATGTAAAAACAGATTTGTTTCAGGAAGCAGATATCGGAAAATTAAATAAAGCTTTTGTAGAATTTTGGAAGCAATATATCAAAACAGAAGAGGAAAAAAAGGAAATATATTTTTCCTTTGTGATGGAAGTAGAAGATGATAATCGTATTCTGAAGAGCATTGTACGGAATAATTCAGGGATAATGATGTATAAAAGACGATACCGTCTTGGAGCGGTATATAACCGTTATTATAATCGCCTGGAAATCCTTCCGTTATATAGATATTCGAGATATAAAAAACAATATGAGAAAATGAAAAAAGATCTGTTGGATTGTCTGGGCATATCGGATGTTGTACAGGCCTGATGACTAGGGGGGATCATAATAAACCGAAAAAGAAAAAATAATATACCTGAAAAAATTTTATTATTTTGTATTTTATTCTTGTCATATCGTTGGATTTTTGAAGATGATAGATTCACATTTGGAGTAGCCTTTTGGGGATATTTGGCATTGACTGGATGGGTATTCAGATGTGGCGAAACACCGGATCAGGATATTTCTTCGGAAAGTGTAGATGAAAATCCTCTATATGTTTATGGGATGATGAGAAAAAATCGAAAATGGCTTTCCGGAATCAGAGGGTGTTTTCTGTTTCAAATGTTGCTTTTGACAGATGTTTTTTTTGCAGCAGTATATTCCTGTTGGAAATGTTGGACGAATAGCAGTGGGAATGATGCGATTGAAAAAGCGTTATTACCACTGTATATTTTAATGACAGCGGGGTATGTTCAATTTTTGAAGCATAGTGCTAGGATTCATGCAAGAAGCTACAGGTATATAGAGAATAAAAAAGAAATCTGGATGCCATTCAGTTTTATTTGTTACAAATATGAGAAGTTAATAGATATCAAAATAACTTTTCCAGAAGAGGTCGAAGAACGAAACGTTGTATTTGAAAAAGGGCTTTTACATAACCAGTACCAAAAAAAGTCAGAATATGAACTGGACGAAAAAGGAAAAGTAAGTTTTTTCAAGAAAAATAGAAATAATCAGGTGAATATCTGGGCGCTTATAGATATTACAGATATGGATAGAAATGATGTTTTGTTGTTAAATGATAAATTTGCAGAGTTCTGGATCAATGAGATGAGCAGAGAAGAAAAAAAGAAGGATATTCGTTTTACATTTGTAATCCAGGTAGATGAAATGAATGATTATCTGCAGGAAATTTTTTATGAAAGCCAGGGAATCTTTATGGATAAGCACAGAAGCCGGCTGCCTGTATTATATATACGCAAACACGATATCCTGAAAGTAAAATGGGCTGATAATGATTCAAAATATATAAGTATCAATAAGGAAATGAGAAAAGAGTTAAAGAAAATATATGATGATTCGGAGATAGAATCCATTAATAGCTGAAGAAAGGAATCATATGGCGAATCTGATATCCTTAGAAGTCCATTACCTTTAGGTGATGGGTAGTTCACTCGGTCACAACCGAGTCAGCCATGACCGAATAAAAAATATGTACATATCTACTTCTCAAACCTGCAAAGTGCCTTCTGTTGTGCTCCATAAATGGAGTGATTTCCGTTGATCAGATAAGCGAGGATGCATACCAGGATGAGGGGAAGGGTATTTCGGGTGCCGAAAACTTCCAGGCCGATGAGGATCGGGGCGATGAGGGTGTTGGTGGCGCTGCCGAATACTGCGGCGTAGCCAAGTGCCCCACAGATCATCGGAGGGATCCCGAGGATGGAACCTAAGACGACTCCAAGGGAAGCGCCGATGGAGAACAGTGGTGTCACTTCGCCGCCCTGAAAACCGATGGCAAGTGTAAATACAGTAAACAGAAGCTTCAGAATCCAGTCATATCCGTAGATCGTTTCTCCGGCAAAGGAAGCGGAGATGAGATTGGTTCCAAGACCTGTGTAGCGTCCGCCGTGGATCACAAACAGCAGAGCTGCCAGTGGAATGGCCATGACACCGATGCGGATCAGCGGATTTGAGATTTTTTCCCCGAATAATTTCTTTGCTTTCTGAAGAAGTACGGAAAAGCATCGTCCGGCAAGACCAAAGGCAAGTCCGAGAGCAATGAGAGAGATCATGCTTCGGAGATTGGTCACAGTCCAGGTGTCTTGGATATCCACAGCAAATTTTTCCAGTTCCAGGAAATGAGAGGTGAAGGAGGCTGTATATGCGGCGATAAGTGCCGGCAGCAGCGCATCGTACTCAAGATATCCGGCAACGATCACCTCCATGGCAAAAAATACAGCGGCTAATGGCGTCTGGAACAGACCGCCAAAACCGGCAGCCATACCGGTGATCAGCATGACGGGCTTGCGTTCCCGGATATGCAGCCTGCGTCCGGCCTCGTGGGAGAGTGTAGCACCGATCTGCACGGCAACACCTTCACGGCCGGCACTTCCTCCGAAGAGATGAGTGATCCAGGTGCCGATCATTACCAGAGGGACAAGAACCAGAGGAATCTGGTCTCTTTTTTTCTGCCCGGTTTCGAAGATCAGGGACATGCCATTTAAGCTTAAGGTGCTGAAATGATGATACATCCACACAATAAGAAGTCCGGACAGAGGCAGGAAAGGCAGCAGATATTGCCAGTATGCGGTGCGAAGATCAGAGATCGCCAGCAGGCCCCGGCCGAAGATAGTATCTACGATCCCGACGCAGATTCCCACGACCACTGCAAGGACAGCGTATTTCAGCTGCAGGATCCGATGTTCTTTTTGGATAGTTTCTTTTGTCATAGTAACTCCTTTCAATCTCCCCGTTTTGAAAAATCCATCAAAAAAAGCTGATAACCCCGTGCATTGCACAGAAGTCATCAGCTCATTGGCGGTTTCGATAAAGATCGGGGGAGAACTTCATTCCCTTTCTGCCTGAGAGTATAGCATCCGAGGCTGATATCGTCAATAGTCAGACGGAAATCCGGAGTATCTTATTTGTTACAGGTGTGCTATGATTAAACAAATCGGCAGGTTACGGGTGAAGCAGTAAAGCGTAATGTGCTGCGACTAAGACCTGGACATATGAGAATGTAAAAATAACGGAGGAGACATCATGGAAGAACCAAGAATTGACAAAACAGTCTATACAGGAAGACCGGAGAACACCGAGGGCCGTCTGGAGAAGGAAATCGCAGTGTACGATTTTCTGGATAGTCTTGGGATTGAATATAAAAGAGCAGATCATGAAGCACTGATGACCATGGAGGCCTGCGAGGCAGTGGATCAGCTTCTGGGAGCGCAGATATGCAAAAATCTTTTTCTCTGCAACCGACAGAAAACGGATTTCTATCTGCTGCTGATGCCGGGAGAGAAGCCGTTTAAAACAAAATTTCTGTCCAAACAGATCGGAACAGCCAGACTTTCCTTTGCAGACGGAGAGCAGATGGAGGAATATCTGAACATTACACCGGGGTCCTTAAGTCTGATGGGACTGATCTTTGATAAAGAAAAGAAGGTACACCTGGTGATCGATAAAGAAGTCCTGGATGAAGAATATTTCGGATGCCATCCGTGTATCAATACTTCCACTCTGTTGATGAAGACCAGTGATGTAAAAGAAAAAATCCTGCCGGCGCTGGGCCACGAATATCAGGTGGTCGAGCTGCCGACAGAATAGAAAATCAACGTATGGGTGTAAAGTCCTTTTTGTTGGACTCTGCTATGATGTAATGGGGGCGCTGCTTGACCTCCATATAGGTTTTGGCTATGTATTGTCCCATGATACCCAGGCAGAAAAGCTGCAGGCCGCCGATGAAGATGATGACACAGATGGTGGAAGCCCAGCCTGGGACCGGATCATCGAAGATCAGCTTTCGGACGATGATGGCTACCAGGACCAGAAAGGAAAAACCGGTCATGGTCGTTCCGAACCAGGAGGCGATGGTCAGCGGTACCTGAGAAAAATTGATGATGCCGCTGACGGCGTATTTAAACAGCTTCCAGAAGTTCCATTTGGTCTCACCGGCTACGCGTTCGATATTTTTGTAGGGGAGCCAGCAGGTGCGGAAACCGATCCAGCCGAAGATTCCCTTGGAGAAGCGGTTGTACTCACTCATGGAGACGATGGCATCCACCATACTGCGCTTCATCAGACGGAAGTCTCTGGCGCCGTCCACAATATCTGCATCCGAGATCTTATTGATCAGCTGATAAAATTTCCGGGCAAAAAAGCTCCGGATAGGTGGCTCTCCGTCACGGCTGACACGTCTGGTGGCAACGCTGTCATATTCTCCGGATTCCAGCTTCTCCAGCATTTCCGGGAGAAGGGACGGCGGATCCTGAAGATCAGCGTCCATTACTGCTACATAATCGCCGCCGGCATTGCAGAAGCCTGCATACATGGCAGCTTCTTTTCCGAAGTTTCTGGAAAAAGAAAGATAGATCACATGAGGATCCTTTTCGGAAAGCTCTTTTAAAATCTCAAGGGTTCTGTCTCTGGAACCGTCATTCACAAAGATCAGCTCATAATCACAGTTCATTTGCCTGAGGACAGAAGTGGCTTCCGGGTAAAAAAGCGGAAGGGATTCTTCCTCATTGAAGCATGGTATAATTAAAGAAATCATTTTTTGCCTCGTTTTCCAGATCATAAAAAATGATCATTTTGGCGGATATCTGTAGTCCGCCTTGGTTTCAGGTTGCTTTTGGATGGGTACTATCATATCATATTTGTCCGGAATCGGCTATAAAACAGGGGATTTTTTTCTTGCACCGCTGTTTTTTTGTGATAAACTGTAAAAAAAGACAAACAAGAGGTGTGATATGCTGGAAAAATTTAACAGCTTTATAGAGAAATGGATGGCTTTTGTGACGCCGGCCTGTCTGCTTACGGGGGTACTGTTTCCGGATATTGCAAAGCATGGCGTGCCCTATGTGACGTATGCTTTTGCATTTATGACCTTTATCGGTGCGCTGAAATCCAGGTTCCGTGATGTAGCAGATGTGTTTAAGCGGCCGCTTCCTCTGATCCTGATGCTGCTGATCCTTCATGTGCTGGGACCGGTGGCCGCCTGCGGTCTGGGACATCTTCTGTTCCCGGGCAATATGAATTATATCACAGGAATGGTGCTGGAATTTTCCGTACCTGCAGCGGTGATCAGTCTGATGTGGGTATCCATTTATAATGGAAACAGTCCACTGTCACTTTCGCTGGTTGTGATCGATACAATCCTGGCTCCCTTTCTGATCCCGGCAGTATTGAAGCTCCTGGTGGGCTCCTGCGTAAAAATGGATACTGTGGGAATGATGAAGGAGCTGGTTTTCATGATCGCTCTGCCGGCAGTCCTTGCCATGTGCCTTAATGAAGTCAGCCATGGAAAGGTTATGGAGACCTGGCCGAAAAAGCTGGCGCCTTTTTCAAAAATGTGCCTGATCTTTGTGGTAACCTCTAACTCCTCCAAGGTTTCTCCTTATATGAAGCATCTTAATGGAGAACGGCTGGAGGTAGCAGCAGCGATCCTGGTCCTGGCAGCAGGGGGATATGCCATTGGCTGGATCATTGCCATTCTTACAAGGCAGAATAAAGCGGCAACGGTTTCCATGATCTATGGTTCCGGAATGCGGAACATCAGCGCCGGTGCGGTGATCGCGGGAGCGTATTTTCCGGCGGAAACATTATTTCCGGTTATGATCGGAACGTTATTTCAGCAGATCCTGGCGGCTTTTTACGGAAGTATGATGCGCCGGATCCAGACCGGACAGCAGGAAAGGGAGAAGGAGCATGGAGTTTCAGCATGAATTGATCATTCCCAATGAAGGATTTCCTTTTAAGCTTTTTCTTTTTGAAGGAAGAAACGGAAATTATGTAAGGGAAAAACACTGGCATACTTCGATCGAGATCTTTGCGGTGATGGAGGGGAGCCTTTATTTCTATATCGATGAGAAAGAGTATCCTCTGAAGGCAGGGGAGTTTCTGATCATTAATTCCAATGAAGTACATTCTATTCAGGCGCCAGTACGTAATGAGACCATCGTACTGCAGATCCCGCTGAAGCAGTTTTCGGATTATTTTACCGCTCAGAGATTTATCCGTTTTCGGAGCAGAAACGAAGAGTCTGAGGAAACAGACAGGCGGATGGTTTCTCTGATCCGGGAGATGTATCGGGTGTACGTATCCGGGGAAACGGGGTACGAATTCCGTATCAGGGCAGTGTTCTATGAAGTCCTTTATCTTATGGTTTCTGCATACAGGGAAACAGAGGTGGAGGAGAATGCGCTGAAGATCAGCCGCAGATTGGATGCTTTGTCAAAAATAACCACTTATATGCGGGAGCATTACAAGGAGGATCTCAGGCTTTCCGGACTTGCAGCCATGTTCGGATATTCCGATGCATATCTGTCAAGAATGTTCCGGAAATATGCGAAGGTCAATTTTAAGACATATTTACAGGATATCCGCATGGCATACGCCTATAAGGAGCTTTTGCATACAGATCATACCATCAGCTCTATCGCACTTGACAACGGGTTTGCAAGCAGCAGGGCTTTTTCCAGGGAATTTGTAAAGCGTTACGGGATCCTGCCGGGAAGAGTGGAGCGTCAGAATCATAAAAATGTCAAAAAAGTGCTATGAATGAGTCAAGAAAAGCGGCGAAAAGCATACCATGATGTGGTATGCTTTTTTCAGTTCAAAACGAAGATACAGAGAAGCTGTGAAACAGTAATTTTGTAAGGAGGGTTAAATCGTGAAAATTCAGAAAGTAACAGATCCGGCTTTCCGCAGATACGGAAAGGTTCTGGAGGGATACAATTTCGGTCCGCTTCTGAAGGAGATGAAGCATACACCGGTTCCGGAGGATGTGGTATATGTTCCGTCAGCAGAGGAGCTGGAAGCTCTCGATGTGGAAAAAGAGCTGAAAAACAGAGCGTTTGGTGGATTACCTGTCCAGATCGGATATTGCAATGGTCACAATAAAAAGCTGAATGCCCTGGAATATCATCGGAATTCCGAGATCAATGTAGCAGTGACAGATCTTGTACTGCTTATCGGACATCAGCAGGATATAGAAGAGGATCTTACATACGATACCTCAAAGGTGGAGGCATTTCTGGTACCGGCAGGAACTGGGATCGAGGTTTATGCCACAACGCTCCACTATGCACCGTGTCATGTGAATGAGAGTGGATTTCAGTGTGTAGTTGTTCTTCCGAGAGGAACCAACACAGAGATTGATTTTCCGATGTCAGGGGACGGAGAGGACGGTCTGATGACAGCCAGAAATAAATGGCTTATCGCTCATGAGGATGCGAAGATCGAAGGCGCATTCAACGGATTGAAGGGTGAAAATATCACACTTGACTGATTTTGGGTGAAGTGAATAGTTACAAACGAACAATAATATCACCGGTGGAAAATCTGCCGGATATAAAAAGGAGAATGAAGATTATGAACAACATGCCAGAAGTTAAGATCGGAATCGTTGCAGTCAGCAGAGATTGTTTTCCGGAAAGCCTTTCCGTAAACAGGAGAAAAGCTCTTGTAGACGCTTACACAAAGAAATACGATGCAAAGGATATCTACGAATGTCCGGTCTGTATCGTAGAGAGTGAGATCCATATGGTCCAGGCTCTGGAGGATATCAAAAAAGCAGGCTGTAACGCACTCTGTGTATATCTTGGAAACTTCGGACCGGAGATTTCTGAGACCCTTCTTGCAAAGCATTTCGAGGGACCGAAGATGTTTATCGCAGCAGCTGAGGAAACACAGGATAATCTCTGCCAGGGACGTGGAGATGCTTACTGCGGTATGCTGAATGCAAGCTACAACCTGCAGCTTCGTAATGTAAAAGCCTATATTCCGGAGTATCCGGTAGGTGATGCAGAGGACTGTGCGGATATGATCCATGAATTCCTTCCTATCGCAAGAGCGATCGAGGGATTGAGCAACCTGAAGATCATCAGCTTCGGACCGCGTCCTACAAACTTCCTTGCCTGCAATGCACCGATCAAACAGCTTTACAACCTTGGCGTTGAGATCGAGGAGAACTCAGAACTGGATCTTTTCGAGGCATTCAACAAGCATGAAGGTGATGAAAGGATCCCGGCGATCGTAAAAGAGATGGAAGAAGAGCTTGGTGCGGGAAACAAGAAACCTGAGATCCTTCCGAAGCTTGCACAGTACGAGCTGACTCTGAAGGACTGGGTAAGAGATCATAAAGGATATCGTAAATATGTAACACTGACAGGAAAATGCTGGCCTGCATTCCAGACACAGTTTGGATTTGTTCCATGTTATGTAAACAGTCGTCTGACAGCACAGGGCATTCCAGTATCCTGTGAGGTTGATATCTATGGTACATTAAGTGAGTTTATTGGACAGGTAGTAAGTGATGATATCGTTACACTTCTTGATATCAACAATTCCGTTCCGAAGGATATGTACAAAGAATCTATTGAAGGAAAATTCAACTATACACTTCAGGATACCTTTATGGGATTCCATTGTGGAAACACAGCATCCAGCAAGCTGTCCTTCTGTGAGATGAAATATCAGATGATCATGGCAAGATCCCTTCCGATCGAGGTTACAAACGGAACTCTTGAGGGAGATATCAAGCCTGGAGATATCACCTTCTATCGTCTGCAGAGTACAGCGGACAACAAGCTTCGTGCATATATCGCACACGGCGAGGTTCTTCCGGTTGCAACACGTTCCTTCGGTGCTATCGGTGTATTTGCAATTCCGGAGATGGGACGTTTCTACCGTCACGTGCTGATCGAGGGAGGATTCCCGCATCACGGTGCTGTAGCATTCGGACATCACGGAAAAGCTCTCTTCGAGGTGTTCAAATACATTGGTGTACCGGTTGAAGAGATCGGTTACAATCAGCCGGCAGGCGTGAGATATCCGACAGAGAATCCTTGGAGATAATTAAAACAGGCAGGTAAGATCATCCGTACGTGCTGCCTGATACAAGCAAGTCCCCACTCACTGCTTATTGCTTTTCGTAACCCCGCAGGGGACGTTCTTGATTTGGTTAAATACGATTCAGAAACCGCGGGCTCTCAGGCGTGCAGGCGTTGCGAACTGAGGGCTGCGGTTTCTGTATTTACAGGAGGAAAAATTACTATGTATTATATTGGCGTTGATCTTGGAACTTCCGCTGTAAAGCTTCTTCTTATGGAAGGATCCGGAAAGATCTGCAACATCGTATCAAAAGAATATCCGCTGTTTTTTCCACATCCGGGCTGGTCTGAGCAGAATCCGGAGGACTGGTTCGCTCAGAGTATGGAAGGGATCAAAGAGCTCACAGAAGGGATTGACCGCAAAGAAGTAGCAGGAATCGGTTTTGGCGGCCAGATGCACGGTCTTGTAACTCTGGATAAAGATGACAATGTGATCCGTCCGGCGATTCTCTGGAATGATGGCCGTACCGGCGAGGAGACAGAATACCTGAATTCAGTCATCGGAAAAGATAAACTTTCTCAGTACACAGCAAACATTGCATTTGCAGGCTTCACTGCACCAAAGATCCTCTGGATGCAGAAGCATGAACCTGAGAATTTTAAAAAGGTTGTAAAGATCATGCTTCCGAAGGATTATCTTGCCTATCGCTTAAGCGGATCCTTCTGCACAGATGTATCCGATGCTTCCGGTATGCTTCTTCTGGATGTGAAGAACCGCTGCTGGTCAAAGGAAATGCTTGAGATCTGCCATATCACAGAGGAACAGCTTCCGAAGCTGTACGAGAGCTGGCAGGTAGTCGGAAACCTGAAAGCGGAAGTTGCAAAAGAGCTTGGCTTCTCAGAGGATGTGAAGGTTGTAGCAGGTGCAGGCGACAATGCTGCGGCAGCTGTCGGAACAGGAACGGTTGGCGATGGCCAGTGCAACATTTCCCTTGGAACATCCGGTACGATCTTTATTTCCAGCAAAGATTTCGGAGTGGATGAAAACAATGCACTGCATTCCTTTGACCATGCAGATGGAAGCTATCATCTGATGGGATGCATGTTAAGCGCTGCTTCCTGCAACAAATGGTGGTCAGAGGAGATCCTTAAGACAAAGGATTTCGCGGCAGAGCAGGCACCGATCCAAAAGCTTGGCGAGAATCAGGTATTCTTCCTTCCATATCTGATGGGAGAGAGATCTCCGCATAACAACCCGGATGCAAGAGGCGTATTTTTCGGAATGTCCATGGATACCACGAGAGCAGATATGACCCAGGCAGTTCTGGAAGGAGTTGCTTTCGGACTTCGTGATTCTCTGGAGGTTGCAAGAAGCCTCGGGATCCATATTGAGCGCACCAAGATCTGCGGCGGCGGAGCCAAGAGCCCTCTTTGGAAAAAGATCATTGCAAATGTGATGAACCTGAAGGTGGATGTGCCGGAGAATGAGGAAGGTCCGTCCATGGGCGGTGCAATGCTGGCAGCAGTAGGCTGCGGTGAATACCCGGATGTGGAAACGATCTGTAATAAGCTGGTCAGGGTAGTAGATACGGTAGAACCGGAACCGGAGCTGGTTGCAAAATATGAAGAAAAATACCGGAAATTCCGCAAACTGTATCCGGCAATGAAAGAGCTGTTCAGATAACAGCCATTTTCACAGATAAATATTGTTCTGCTTTATAGGTATGGAGCACTAAACGGTTAAAGATCAGGAGCATGTCACAGCTCCTGATTTTTTCTGTACTGTCTTGGTGTACAGCCCTTGATTTTCGTAAAGACCTTTGTGTAATAATTAGAGTCCGAAAAACCGGACAGTAGTCCTGATTCCGTAATAGAACAGGAGGGATTTTCCAGATATTCCAGGCTGCGTTCAATGCGGTATTCCTGGATGTATCCGAAGAGAGTGATATTCATACATTTTTTGAAAAGCCGGCTGCATTCGCTGGGACTTAAGTGGATCAGGTCTGCAACATCATTCAGGAGAATCTTTTCAGAGTAGTGTTCTGCGATATAGGACATGATCTGACGGATGCGGCGGTAGTTTTCTTCATCCTGACCGGATGGAAGAGTTGCCTGGGAGATCGTATTTTCATACAAGATTTTCCAGAAGTGCTGCAGTTTGGCGATGATCTCAAATTCATACATGGGTTTCCGGCTACTGTCCAGGTCGATGATGTCACGGATATCTTTTATGGCCTCGGAATGCCATTTACAGGATAGATCAAGCGGTACAGCGGACAGGGAAAAGCTTCGGAGGATCGGTTCTGTATATTTCTGGAAAAGAAGGCTTCCCGAAAATCCGTAGATCAGTTTGGGGTCAAAGGTTATGGGGATATACTGACAGTCCTGATCCTGATACATATATCCGGCATGAAGGGCATTGGCATTGCCAAAGATTGCCTGTCCCTCTTTCAGGTGAAAGGTATTCTGATTGATCTTGTAGAGCATTTCGCCTTTTTTTATATAGGTAAGCTCGATCTCCGGATGCCAGTGCCACAGAAAGGAACCGGTCTCATAGCCGGAAAGCCGCTCGTAGCTTACCAGGAATGGGAAGGAGCTGTCTCCGTGTTTTTTCAGTTCTTTTCCGGCGGGATCTGTGATGATCTGCAAGGTGTTACCTCCTTCCTTCTGTGCGCGGATTCTGAAGTGTATATCTGCTTTTCATAGTGGAATTTATTTTATCAGAAAAGGCAGAAAATGCAAAGGGATATTCCGGGATCACCACAAAATAATACGGTTTTTACACAAAATTGTTATGGACAGAAAAGACGGGACTGTTATAATAAAAGTACATGAAGCGTTACTATTCACTGGTGATATTCTGCGCATTGCGAAGTGTGTTGCTGAGAACGGAGTGAACAGTAACCATGAAGCGTGACAGAGCGGAAGATTTTTTCAGGTTCTTCCGGATCTGGGGTGTAAACTATATAACAGGAGGAAGAAAAAATGGGAACAATTAAAATTCCGGCAGCAGAAGTGCTGAAAAAAATCTATGGCGAGACAGAGGAGAGCAGCGCCCGTTATACCAATCTTGCTGTGAATTTCGAGAAGAAATATCATCATGACAAGGCAGAGTTTTTTACTGCTCCGGGCCGTACGGAGATCATTGGCAACCATGTTGATCATAACGGCGGTCAGATCATTGCGGCAAGTATTGATCTGGATACCATCGGTGCTGCTTATCCAAACGGAACCAATGTGATCCATATGATCAGTGAGGGTTACAAACAGGAAGTAGTTGTTGATCTTGACAAGCTCAGCACAGAAACCTATACAAAAGGTACAGATGCTCTTGTTGCAGGTATTATGGAGTATATGCAGAAAAAAGGCTATGCTACCGGTGGATTTGACGCTTATGTTTCCACCAAGGTTATTGCCGCTGCAGGTGTAAGCTCCTCTGCTTCCTTTGAGATGCTTGTATGTGCGATCACCAATTATTTCTTTAATGAAGGTAAGCTGGAGTATGGCGAGTATGCGAGAGCAGGTCAGTATGCTGAGAATGTTTACTGGAAAAAGGCTTCCGGTCTGATGGACCAGATGGCTTGTGCTGCCGGTGGCCCGATCCTTCTGGATTTCTCTGATAAAGAGAATATCAGCTGTGAGAAGATTGCATTTTCCTTTGAGGATATGGGCTGCAGACTTGTGATCGTAAATACCGGTAAGGGCCATGCAGATCTCAGTGAGGAATATTCCTCTATTCCTATGGAGATGCGTGAGGCTGCGAAGGCTATGGGCGTAGAGCTTCTCTGTGAGTCCAGTATGGAGAATCTTCTGGCACATGTGAAGGATATTCCGAATGACCGTGCTGTTCTTCGTGCGATGCATTTTTATGAAGAGAACAGACGTGTTGCAGATGCTGTGAAGGCTGTTGAGAATAAAGACGGTGAGGGATTCCTGCGCCTTCTTGAAGAGTCTGGTAATTCTTCCTGGGAGTGGCTGCAGAACTGTTATTCTCTACAGAATTGCAAGGAGCAGAAGATTACGTTGAGTCTGGCGCTTACCAAGCTGTTTCTGAATAAGATCGGTGCTGGTATCTGCAGAGTTCATGGTGGTGGTTTTGCAGGAGTTATCATGTGCGTGCTTCCAATCGAGAACGCAGATGCGTATGTGGACTATATGGCTCAGTATGTTGGAAGGGAAAATGTCTATCCGATGAATATCAGGAGTACAGGGGCTGTTCATGTTGAGTGATTTTTGACGGCATAACGAACGTCATGGAGGGCGATTCGTTTCCGAATGCGGCTTTGGCGGCATCCGGAAATGAACCGCCCTTTGCGCTGTACTATGATTTTTTATTTTTTAATCAAAATTTTATGATTTGTTTCTGATTTAAATTTATGGGTTATGGTATAATGAGAAAAATTTTAAGAGAGTATTAAAAAAGAATTTGCAGAAGTTTTCAAGGTGATGTTTCTGGAGTTGTTTTGAGTTTTGTTTTTTTCATTATATTTCATAAGAAAGGTTTGACATATTTATGAGCAGAAGAGAGTTTCTTGAGGTTTTACGGGGGCAGCTGTCCGGACAGATGACCCAGGGGAGAGCTGCGGCTCATGTGCGGTATTATGAGGATTACATTCAGTCTCAGGTCCGGAACGGCCGAAGTGAATCAGATGTTCTGGCAGAACTGGGGGATCCCAGGCTGATTGCCAAGACTTTGATTGATACAGATGACAGTGCAGCTGTTTATGATGAGTCCGGTTATTCTGAAGAGAGCTACGGTGCAGATGATTATGCGGATAATGGGACGGAGAGCAGTGCCGGAAAGACAAGAAGCTTTAAACTGGATCTGAGTACATGGTATGGGAAGGCGATCGTGATCGCCATTGCAGCGTTAATTGTGATACTTTTAACAACTGTTTTGGTGGCAGTTGCTCCATTTTTGATAATTTTTGGTATAGTTTTGTATTTAATATCCTGGTACAGGAAGAAAAAAGTGTAATTGTTCCACAACAGCTGTGAGTTAAAGACAATTTCCGTGTAATGAAATGGATTGCTTGTGAAAAAAGTATTTATAAGATTTGCATAAAAAATATGTGTTTGGTCTTGATTTATAGTGGATTTTACTGTATAATCTGGATTAACAAGTTGAGATTGTGTCTGTTTTGTATAAAAACAGATGATGCCATTGAGAAGAGAGAACGGCAGAAGATATACATCGAAGGATGTGTTATTTTCTGCCGATTTTTTTATCTGTTTTTTATGGAAGGTGATCAGAATGGATTGCCTTATTGGGGTGCGGTAAATTGTATAAAATAGATAAAAAAACAATTGTTATTAAATGATAATTGTATAAAATAAATAAAGAAATATTGAAAAATAGAGAAATAGCTGTTGATTATATGTAAGAAATATGTTATCATTTGGTAAAAAGTTGGTAAAGATAACAAATACGCAAATACAAAGGAGGGTAGTGAGAGGGCATTTTTGACAGCAGAACGTAAATGAGAGTTTTGCTTAATGTATTGGGGTAATTGCTGGAAGATATAACGGAAATGTTTTTCAGCAGAATGTGTAATGAGCAACATGATCAGCACTGTCAGGGGGACAGAGATATCGTGATGATGCAGCTGATCGGTAGTACGTAAATTTATGAAAAGCAGGTGATATACAATGAAAAGTAAAAAATCTTTTTTCAGGACAGTGGAGCCTTATCTCTATCTGGTTCCTGTAATGATCCTTTTTATACTGTTTGTATTCTGGCCGTTCGTTAAGACGATCCAGCTGAGCTTTGCCAGAACCACACCTCTTGGTCAGGTGGCACAGTATGTAGGACTTGACAACTATACGAATATTTTTACAGATGGAACGTTCCTTAACAGTTTGGTGACAACACTGAAATTTTCTGTTATGCGAGTTATCCTTTCTATTGTGCTCGGTTTTATACTGGCGATCATCAGTACAGAGAAGATCAGGGCAAAGGGATTTTTCCGTACTGTATATGCACTTCCGATGGCTATTTCCGCAGCAGCGGCATCTGTAGTGTTCATGTTTATTTTCCACAGCTCTCTGGGTATCCTGAACAGGGCTCTCGGAACTCATATCGGATGGCTGACAGATAAGAAATATGCACTGATCGCAGTTACGATCGTTAGTGTATGGATGGCGATCGGTATGAATTTCATTTACCTTACTGCAGCGATCCAGAGTGTACCGGCTGAGCTTTATGAGAGCGTTGCCCTGGATGGAGCGAATTTCTTCCAGAAGCACCGTCATGTAACGATTCCGTCAATCTCTCCGACACTGTTCTTCCTTCTCATCATCAATGTCATCAACTCCGTACAGGCATACGCAGAGTTCAAGATGATGACCCAGGGCGGACCGGCAGAGAGTACCAACGTTATCGTGTATGAGATTTACCAGGAGGCATTTATCAACAGCCGTTTCGGTGTGGCCTGTTCAGAATCCGTAATTCTGTTTGTTATTTTGATCATCCTGACTGCACTGCAGTTTAGACTGGAAAAGAAGGTGACCTACTGATGAAAGAAAAACCATATGTAAAAGTGGCGATGTATGCGCTGAATATTATTTTTGCAATTATTATTATTGTTCCTGTTATCTACTGTTTCAATGTTAGTATGATGGATCTGAAGGAGATCTACGGCGGAAAGTTCTGGCCGTCCCATCTGACTATCGAGAACTACACAAGAGCATTTCAGCTTGCACCGTTCTTTACCTTCATTAAGAACTCACTGATCGTATCCGGTGTTATCACATTTGCTCAGGTCGTTACAGGTGCTCTTGCAGCATATGCTTTTGCAATGATGGAGTTCAAAGGCAAAAAGGTCCTGTTCTATATTATGCTGGCAACCATGATGATCCCGAGCCAGGCGATCATCATCGCAAACTACCTGACTATTGCTGACTGGGGTATCCGTAATACATACGCAGCGCTGATCCTTCCTAATGCAGCAGCAGCTTTTGCGGTATTCAACATGCGTCAGGCATTCCTGACACTGCCGAAGGAGATCCATGAGGCGGCAGAGATTGACGGATGTACAAATTTCAAGTTCTTATATACCATCGGTGTTCCGCTTATCAAACCATCACTGGGTGCTCTGATCATCTATGTATTCCTTCAGAGCTGGAACTACTATCTGTGGCCACTGCTTGTAACAGACAGTGTAAATATGAGAACGGTTCAGATCGGTCTTGGTATGCTTCAGGGGGCTGAGGCAACAGACTTCCGACCGGTTATGGCTGGCGCTATGGTTATCCTGATTCCGTCGATCCTTGTATTTATCATTGGTCAGAAGCAGATGATCAGTGGTCTGACAGCAGGTGCTGTTAAGGGTTGATCCAATCACATAAGAGCAAGTAGCAAAAATGTTAATTTGTCCGACCTGTATTGGGGCGGGTCGGACCATTATAAAAGGAGGGTTTCTATATGAACAACAAAAAATGGATGGCGATTCTTTTAGGAGGAATCATGGCTGCATCTCTGGCAGCTCCGTGCTCAGTAAGTGCAGCTGAGAAAACAACACTTACATTCTGGCATGCAATGGGCGGCACAAACGGTGAGGTGCTTCAGCAGATCGTGGATGATTTCAACGCATCCCAGGATGAGATTGAGATTAAAGCTGAGTATCAGGGAACCTATGATGATACCATCACAAAACTGAAAGCTGCTATGCAGAGTGACTCCGGTCTTCCGGATGTCTGCCAGATGTATGACGTAGGAACAAAGTTCATGTATGACAGTGGTGCTGTCATTCCTGTAGAAGACAAATTTGAGAGCACAGGCTATGATAAGAGCTCTGTTATGGAGGTTATCAGCAGCTACTATACCGTAGACGGCAAGCAGTATGCAATGCCATTTAACGTATCCACACCTATGCTGTATTACAACAAAGACGTATTTGAGGCAGCAGGACTTGATCCTGAAACTCCGCCAACAACTTATGATGAGGTTCTTGAGGATGCCAAGAAGATCGTAGAGAGCGGAGCAGCTCCGGTTGGTTATTCACAGGCTATTTACGGATGGTTCTTTGAGCAGCAGCTTGCAGGACTTGGTGTAACATACGGAAACAATGACAATGGACGTAAAGAGGCAGTTACAGCTGTTGATTTTGATTCCAACGGCGGCGGCCTGAAAGTATTTGATATGTGGAAAAAGCTGTATGATTCCGGATATTTCGAAGATTACGGAACAACAACAGCAGATACTCAGACAGCATTCTTCTCCGGACAGGTTGGTATGATCATCGAGTCTACTGCTATCCTGAAAAATGCAGTTGATTCTTCTCCGTTCGAAGTTGGTACAGGATATCTTCCGAGAATCGAGCAGAATGATGAAGGCGGTGTTATCATCGGTGGTGGATCCCTGTGGCTTACAGATACAGGCAACGAAGCTAACGAAGATGCAGCATGGAAATTCATCGAGTACATCACAACTCCTGATGTACAGGCTAAATGGTCCATGGGTACAGGATACTTTGCGATCAACGAGAAAGCTTATGAGACAGAGGATATGAAGGCTTACCTCAAAGAAAACCCGAACTTCGAGACAGCTATCAACCAGCTGAAGGATTCTCCTGTAAACTGCAATACAGCAGGTGTTCTCTCAGGTGTACAGACAGAAGCCCGTCTTACATTCAACGAGATCATGCCGCAGGTATATGATGGCAAGCTTACAACTCAGGACGCTGTTGATCAGCTTGCAGCTTCTGTAAACAAAGCGATCGAGAACTATAACGAGTCTATTAAATAATCAGAATGCCCTCTGATCAGTAGATAGAGCAACAGATAGGGATACCGCCGCTGGGCGCCGGTATCCCTGCTGTTTTACATGCTGTGAGACTACAGATCATGTATATCCGGGGTATAGGATCATATGAAAAACTGCGTAGTGAGACGGACGGAGTGAGTCCGGCTGACTAGACAGCTTTCGAATGGAGTGAGTGTGGCCTGCGGCGTTCGTGCAAGGCAAAATGAAGTGATGCGCTATTGGCGTTATCACCGGCAGAAAATAATGTTACAACAGGAAAGGAGCAAATTTATGGGCGGAATTCTCGGAGCATGTAATGCAATATCGGATTATTTGCACACTTTAAATATGGGATCGACGCTGTTTCGGCTGATTCTTGCGATGTTTCTTGGATGTCTGATCGGTATTGATCGTGGAATGAAGAAGCGTGTGGCAGGTGTAAAAACACATATGATCGTCTGTATGGGGGCAACTTTGGTTATGATGACGGGCGATTTTATCCATGTATATTCTAATGGGGCAGGAATCGGAGATACTGCACGACTTGGCGCACAGGTTGTCAGCGGGATTGGTTTTCTTGGAGTGGGAACTATCATTGTGACCGGACAGAGACATGTATCCGGTCTTACGACAGCAGCCAGTCTTTGGACTTCTGCGTGTATCGGACTTGCTGTGGGAATCGGCTTTTACAGCGGTGCGATCTTTACCACGCTGGGGCTTATTCTGGTGTTCAAATATGCGAAATATATAGAGGTTTATGTGGAAGAGCATTCCAATACCTATGACGTATATATGGAGTTTGAAAATGAAGACAAGATGAGTATGGTCATAAAGAAGCTCCGGGAAGAGGACATCATGATCTCCAACGTAGTTATCATCAAAAAGAGATCCAAAACACAGAGTGTGGTGATCCAGGCAACAATGGAGGCTGCCAAATGGAAAGCACGCCATACTGTATTTCGTGAGGTAAGACAGCAGGAAGGAGTTATTTCTGTGGAGGAAATATGATCGGGAATCGGGAATACAATGAAACTTATCATGTTTTTGAGAAAGTTAAGAGCATGTTAAAGAAAAAACGATGTATTTTACGAAAAATGCACTTGAAATATGAAGAATAGTCTGATACAATGAATACAAAGTGAAGAAGGAATCTGATTCAGCTTGCTGAATACAGAGAATGCCATTGAGAACAGAGACCGGCATGAAGACACATGGATAAGTGTGTTTTTATGCCGGCTATTTTTATGCGCAAATGTTAATGTTTCAAAAGGATTACAAGGGTTACAAAGGGTTACGGCATAAAAATAATGGCATATTCACTTGAAAGATTGCTGTTCGTAAGCAGTACTCCTCGCAGAATATATACCTGCGGACGGCAATGCTTGTGTTGCAACGGATATTCTGCTGTTTCCGGCGCAGAGAAAGCCGGGGACAGTTCAGAAGATCCGCAAACAGGAAAGGAGAAACAGATCTATGTATGATGTGATCATTATCGGAGCAGGAGTTTCCGGAGCGGCAGCGGCGAGAGAGCTTTCAAGATATCGGCTGAAAATCTGCGTTCTGGAGCGAGAAGAGGATGTATGCTGTGGAACTTCCAAGGCAAACAGCGGAATCGCTCATTCCGGTTATGATGCAGAACCGGGAAGCCTTATGGCGGAACTGAATGTGAAGGGCAGCAATATGATGGGACAGCTTTCGAAGGAACTGGATTTTCCTTTTAAACAGACGGGTTCATTGACTGTCTGTACGACTGAGAATGGAATCGCCATGCTGCATAAGCTGCGTGAAAGAGGACTGAAAAACGGAGTAGAGGGACTGAGGATCCTTGACAGAGAAGAGGCACTTGCCATGGAGCCGAATCTGTCTGATCAGGTGCTGGCAGCGCTGTATGCACCGACAGCCGGAATTGTCTGTCCCTTTGAGCTGAACATTGCAATGGCAGAGAATGCATATAACAATGGTGTGGAATTTAAATTTGACACAGAAGTAAAGAACATCCGAAAACAGGAAAAAGGTTTTGTTGTGGAAACCTCAAAGGGTGATTTTGAGACAGGCTGTATCGTCAATGCTGCCGGTGTCTATGCGGATGTTTTTCATAATATGGTAAGTGAGAAAAAACTGCATATCACTCCTCGTAAGGGTGAGTATATGCTTCTTGATAAAAGTGCAGGAACACATGTGAATCATACGATCTTTGCACTTCCAAATAAGAACGGAAAAGGAGTTCTGGTAACACAGACTGTTCACGGTAATCTTCTGATCGGGCCTACAGCTACGGATCTGGAGGATCGGGAGGAAACAGCGACTACCTCAGAGGGGATGGAGGAAGTAAGTGTCAAATCCCGGAAAACAGTAAAGGATATTCCACTGCGGAAGGTGATCACAAGCTTTGCAGGGCTTCGAGCTATCGAGGACGGTATGGATTTTGTGATCGAAGAGGTGGAGGATGCTCCAGGATTTATCGATTGTGCAGGAATCGCATCTCCGGGACTTACCAGCTCACCGGCCATTGGCTGTATGGTTGCTGACATCGTAAAAGAAAAATTACATCCGGAAATAAATCCGGATTTTGATCCGGTGAGAAAAGGGATCCTGGATCCGTCAGAGCTTTCTCTGGAAGAAAGAAATGAGCTGATCAAAAGATCACCGGAATATGGAAATATCATCTGCAGATGCGAGATGATCTCTGAGGGAGAGATCCTGGATGCGATCCGAAGACCGCTTGGAGCGAAATCCCTGGACGGAGTAAAACGCCGTACAAGAGCAGGAATGGGAAGATGTCAGTCAGGCTTCTGCTCTCCCAGAACAATGGAAATCCTCAGCCGAGAGCTTGGCATTTCCATGGAGGAGATCACAAAAACAGGCGGAGCTTCCAGACTGATCGAAGGAATCAACAAGAAAATTGCAGAGGAGGGCGAGAACCATGAATGATAAGATTATGGTGAAGAGAGATATCGTGATCATAGGCGGAGGCCCTGCAGGACTGGCAGCAGCCCTGGCTGCAAAGAAAGAGGGAGCAGAGAGTATCCTGATCCTGGAACGTGATAAGGAACTGGGCGGGATCCTGAATCAGTGTATCCATAATGGATTTGGCCTTC